>JBBQUE010000154.1:0-6773 GCA_038212805.1 Bryobacterales bacterium
GGGTTTTTGTTGAAGTTCACCGGCCAATAATTCGCACTCGCCCTCGAAGGACATATTCTCGAAGGACATATCAAGGTACTCGTCCAGAGAAAGAGCGGTCCGAAGTGTTGGAACTATGATCTTAGTTTAGAGCCAATCGCAGGTCGCCTTGGCACTCACGAAGATGAGTGGAAAGCCTGGGCATGCGCAGTTCCGGTGTGGCGTCGCGCCGTTGCGGGAGCCGTCCACGCGAAAGAACGGCAGGGAACAGCACGGCCGCATCACCGGACTCAGCCCCAAGGGAAGGGGGACGACGCCGTCCTTCCCCGCGTGCGGAAACCGGCTATGTTTTGTTGCAACGATGCACTAGCGCTTGCGCGGCAGCACGGCCCGGATCTGCTCCGCCGTGAATTGCCAGTTCATCAGCCCCCGGGCCTTGTTCGCCTCCTGGATCTCACGGAAGGTATGGAGCATCCGCGGATAAATCTCCATGGTCACCTCCGAATGGCTGTTCAGTTCACCCTTGAGGATTTCCTGATAGTTGCCCACTTCCTGCAAATGCCGCGCCAGGGCATGGCGGTCGCCTTCATTGTTGCCGTCGAAGCCGCGGAAACGCACATCCTCAAGCTTCAGGCCCTGCTTGTCCTTCAGCACCACGAAGCTCTGGTGGAGCGTTTGGAACATGTCCAGCACGTCGTAGACATACTGGCCGTCGGCGAAGTCCATTTCCTCCATGGCCGCGTCGAACACCTTGCCATACCGAACCGCAAACCCGTTCTCCAGAATCTCGCGCCGGTTCGTGTGGTACTTCGATTCGTCGGTGTCCAGCAACTCCAATATCCTGAATTGATTGATCAGTTGCAGGCGTTCCACCGGGGTAAGCTTGATCTTGGGAACGGCTTCGGCCGTCCTCAGGCTCCAGGCCACGAACTGCAATACCTCACCGATCTGGTTGCGCGTAAGCGAAAGCGCATCCATAATCCCGGGGATGCTCTGGCCCGCATCCAGGCTTTCGAACAGCTTGGTGACCGGCGTTTCGGTGCGGTCAAACACCCACTCGCCCTTCACCTGATCCACCGCAAGGCAATCAGACCAATCCAGTGCTCTCGCCATGTGTAGGCTCCTTACGCCCGAGTATAGTACTAGTTGTACTGGAAGTGTAGCACTAGTACTATCTTGTCGCTCTTGAATTCCGCGGGCAACGGCGAAAACGGGATGGACGCACTAATACTGGCCACGGCCGCGCGGTCCAGCGCTCCCGCACCCGAGGGCATTGAGACATCGATATGCGGCACCTGCCCGCTGCGGTCAATCACCACCCGCAACGCCACCGTCCCCCGCAATCCCAGGCGCGCGCTTTCCGGCCAGACCGAGAACCAGTTCCTTTTTACCGCGGAAAGCAGGCGAATCAGGTAGGGTTTGAAATCCACCCCCAGGGGGTCGCTTTTCAGTTCCACATTGCTCTGCATGCGGCCTTTCGACGGGTTGCGGCGTAAGCTGTCAGGCAGGCTCGGAATGGTTTCGGCGTCTCCCACCGTCAGTCCGCCTTGGCTCCCGCCGCCTCGGGCGACGCTACGAATCGCTTCTTCAATGTTGTTCTTCGGCAGCGGAATCCTGCGCTCCATCCCGCCCTTCATCGGACTGGTTCCCCCCTGTCCCGGATTCTCGAAAACCAGCTTGGGCTTCTCTTCCGGCTGAATCTGGGGCGGGGCCACAGCCACCACGGAAGGGGGCGCTACCTGCGGCGGTTTCTCCGTCACCAGCGCGCGCATGGGCTCGGGCGGCGGCGGTAGCGCGGCCGGTTGGGGTGCGGGGGGCAGGGGATTGGCGCGCGGAGCGTGGAACGCCGGCCGGGGCGTCACCTCAGGCTTCGGCAGCAGATTCTCCAGCTTGATCTCCTTCACCACCTTGCCTTTGTTAGCTTCCTTCTGGGTTAAATCGATATGCGGCGCATAGATACGGGTGTACCTCCGGGCCACCAGGTTTCCCCTGGGATTCTCCGTCCGGGAAGCCGGCAAACCGGCCAGGATCAGAATGAAGCCAAACAGAACCAGGTGGAAAACCAGGCTGCCCACCACATCGCGCACCAGGCGTGAGCCATCATCCGGCTCGCGCCAGTCCAGCAGGAGGTTTGGGCCGGAATCCAGCGTGTTCTGCATTGAGGTGTTTTGAGTAGACGTTGAAAGCCGTGCCTAGGTTGCCTTTGCGCCAGCTTGAAGTTGACGCTCCACCAGCGCGGCATGTTCCTCAATCTTAGCGAGAATCTCAAGCGCCAGATCCAGGGCCCGCATCCCGTCCTCGCCCGAAACCCTGGGGCGGCGGCGGGTGGCCACGCATTTGAGGAAGTCCTCCACCTCTAACCGCAGCGGTTCCGCTCTCTCGATTTTCAGATTTTCCAAACCAATGTGCTTCTCGGCGGAGACCGAAAACCGCGCGGCCTGCTGCTTTTCGTAGTCCAGTGAGATGTATTGATTGGGCTGGAACAGGCGCAGCTTGCGAACCCGTTCTGTCGAAACGCGGCTGGCCGTCAGGTTGGCGATGCACCCGCTGGCAAACGCCAGGCGCACGTTGGCGATATCCACCTTCTCTGAGAGAATGCGGATGCCGGCCGCGCGCACTTCCTGGGGCTTCTCCCCCACCATCGCTAGAATGATTTCCAGATCGTGGATCATCAGGTCCAGCACCACGTCCACATCCAGACTGCGCGCGCTGAACAAGCTGAGCCGGTGAATTTCAAAGAATAGCGGGACCGTCAGCACCTCATGCAAAGCCGCCACCGCCGGGTTGAAGCGTTCCAGATGACCTACTTGCAAGATGCGCTGGTGGCGGGCAGCCGCATCCACCAAACGCGCGGCGTCTTCACGATTGCCCGCGATCGGCTTCTCCACCATCACGTCCATGCCATGCTCCAGCAGAGGCACTCCGATGTCCGCGTGGAAAGAGGTTGGAGCAGCCACCACCGCCGCATCAATCCGTCCGTAAAGCTCCTCCACGCCAGCCAAGGCCTCACAACCAAATTCGCTGGCGGCGGCCTGCGCGCGGGTTGCGTCGGGGTCTATCACCGCCACCAGTTCCGCATTCTCCGATTGCTTCAGGATTCTTAGGTGATGGCGGCCGAACACGCCCGCGCCTATCACGGCCACTCGTATTTTTCGTTCCATCTTTATTCCAACTTCGCGCGGCCCCACTCCCTGACGGTCGCGGCTCGGTAAATCCACTCTGCTGCCGAGCCGCGCACATGAGTAAGCGGTCCGCCAGTTGCAGTGATTACGTTAAGTGACCGGTATTGCGCGTAGCCCACAATCGACAGACCGGCGCAGTCCGCATCGGGGTCGCCCGCGCCTATCACGGCCACTCGTATGTTTCGTTCCATCTTTATTCCAACGGCGCGTAGCCCACAATCGCCAGACCGGCGCGGTCCGCGGCCGCAATCAGTTCCTCTTTGTCCAGCAACAGCGTCCGGCCCGCATCCACAGCCATCATGGTAGCGCCCGCCTCCTGCATCACCGCGATGGTGTTCAGCCCCGCCACGGGCACATCGAACAGCAGATGCTTGCGGCCGCGTGAGACTTTCACCAGGCAGAGCGGGTTGCCGTTCACCAGGGATGCGGCCCGGCGCAGCATGGCGTCGGTGCCTTCCATGGCCTCAATGGCCACGCAGGCACGCTCGGAAATGGCCACGCTTTGGCCCACGTCTACTCCCGCTAGGGCGTGCGCGATGCGGCGCCCGTACCGCGCATCTTTCTCTTCATGAGCGGATGGCTTGCGCCTGGTCAGTACGCCTTCACCGGCCAGCAGAGGCTTCAGCAGAATGGTGGAATCCACCAGGCTGATGCCTTCATCGGCCAGAACTTTGGCCACCCCACCGATCAGGGCGGCGGTGTTTTTTTCCCTTAACGAAGCCAGCAGCTTTACCAGACGCCAATCCGGCCGCAGCGAGGAAAATATGCTGACGTGCTTCACTTGGCCAGTCATCATCAGCTCAGTAATGGCTTCGCGTTTCAATATGTCGATCAGCTTGCTCAGCTCGCCGATGGTGATCCAATACGACTTGCTTGCCAGCGCTTCAATTTCCGGCGACGCTTCGTCGCGGATGCCGATCGCCACCACATCATGTCCCAGCTTGCGCGCGTTCTCCAGCGCCAGCATGGGGAAGCGGCCATTTCCGGCCAGCACGGCATAGCGCATTTACTTGATAAATCCGCGCCGGCTGGTTTCAATAAAGCGCAGCACCTGCTCCAGCTCCGGGGAGTTCTCCACTTCCGCGGCAATCCGTTCCAGTGCCTGCGAAGTGTTCAGCCCGGATTTCGTCAAAATGCGGAAAGCTTTGTGCAGGCCCCGGATAGTTTCAGGCGCGAAGCCGCGGCGCTCCAGCCCGGTACGGTTCTCAGCATAATTCTTCGCTTCGCGCGGCGTCACCGTCATGGAAAAAGGCAGTACGTCCTGCGTGATCACGCTGTAGCCACCCACAAAAGCGTGGCCTCCGATCCGGCAGAACTGATGCACCCCGCTATAGGCTTCAATCACGGCGAAGTCTTCCACTGTCACGTGCCCGGCAAAGGTCACCGCGTTGCCCAGAATCACGTGGTTCCCGATGCGCACATCATGCGCCACATGCACGTAGGCCATCAGCAGGTTGTCATCGCCGATGCTGGTAACCATGCCCCCACCCTCGGTGCCGCGATGGATGGTAACGAACTCGCGAACCTTGTTCCGGTTGCCAATCCGGGTCTCGGCGGGCTCGCCTGCATACTTCAGGTCCTGGGGAGCAACGCCAATCGATGCAAATGGATAAAAGAGGTTATCGTCGCCAATCGTGGTGGGGCCTTCCACATACACATTTGCCTTCAGCACGGTTCGCTGACCGATTGCCACGCCCTTCCCGATGATGCAGTAAGGACCGATCTCCGCGGATTCGGCGACGCTCGCGGCCGGATCCACAATTGCGGTGGGATGAATCGCCATCGGGCTAGGCGGCTAGGCCGGTTGCGGTTCTTTATCGGCCAGCTTGCACATCAGAATCGCTTCCGCCACCACCAACCCATCCACCGTGACCGTGCCCTGCATCTTGGCCACGCTGGCCTTGCGCCGCGTCACTTTCATCTCAATGCGCAGTTGATGTCCCGGCAGCACGGGGCGCCGGAACTTGGCCTCTTCTACCGATGCCAGCAGCACCAGTTTGTTATGCCGGTCGGGGATGCTCTTCAATACCAGAATTCCCGCCACCTGGGCCATGGTTTCAATGATCAGCACACCCGGCATGACCGGAAAATCCGGGAAGTGTCCAACGAAGAACGGCTCGTTCGCTGTTACGTTCTTGATTCCCACAATGCGATCTTCCTCAAGTTCGAGAATCGCATCCACCAGCAGCATGGGATAACGATGGGGGAGGATGTCGCGAATAGCGCGGATGTCCAAAAGTGGCATGGATTGCCTTAGTATAGCGTGCCACTAATCGCGCTGCTGGCTTCTTGCCACGGTGGCAACCGTCAACAGAATCGCCAGTACAATCAGCACGATAGACCATAGATCCATGGCAGCAGCTCCTACCGTAGAGTGCGGCGCGCCCGCCATTCGTTTCAAAGCTGGTTATGATGGCAGAGAATGCACCGTTTTCTGGAATACGCCCGCGCCGCCGAAGCTGGCATGATCGAAACTCTTCGGGAGATGGTGGAATGCGAATCGCCGAGTGACGACTCTGCATCAGTCAACCGCTTTGTGGATCTGATCGCGGCCCGCGTGGATGGCATGGCTAAAGTGCAGACGTTTCCCGGCGGAATATTTGGCCGCCACATGCGCTGCGAGTTCAATTTGCCAGGTAAAAAGTTGCCTGGTAAAAATAAGGATGGGCAGCTCCTGATCCTGGGCCATTCCGATACCGTATGGCCCCTGGGCACGCTGGCGCACATGCCCTTCCGGCAGGCTGACGGACGCCTGTGGGGGCCGGGTGTCCTCGATATGAAAGCCGGCATTGGCTTCGTTTTGTCGGCCATGCGCATGCTGCGCGAATTGGACGTTCCGGTCCAGCGGCGGGTGGTGCTGCAACTGAATTCCGACGAGGAAGTGGGCAGCGATTCATCGCGTCCCCTCACGGAAGAAGCAGCCGCCAAGAGCGCCGCAGTGCTGGTGATGGAGCCGGGCACTGGCCTCACGGGCAAGCTGAAAACCGCGCGCAAAGGCGTGGGCGATTACACCGTAACCGTGCGCGGGCGTGCTTCCCATGCCGGTGTGGATTTCGCGGCCGGGGCCAGCGCAATCGTGGAACTGGCGCGCCAGGTGGATCGAATTGCCGGCTTCACTGATCTGGGCCGTGGGCTGACGGTGAATCCCGGCGTGATCAGCGGCGGAACCCGCACCAACGTGATCGCCGCCGAAGCGCGCGTGGACGTGGATATCCGGATCGCCAAGTTGAAAGACGCGGCCGGTCTGGAGAAGAAGTTCCGCAACCTCAAGGCCATCGACAAGCGTTGCACGGTTGC
Organism: Bryobacterales bacterium; assembly: GCA_038212805.1. GTDB lineage: Bacteria > Acidobacteriota > Terriglobia > Bryobacterales > Bryobacteraceae > JANXQZ01. Next base: position 6,459 of record JBBQUE010000154.1, read on the forward strand.
CGTCGACGGCGGATTGAATCGCCCGCCCATGGAGCGTAGCGCCGGCATTCGCAAGCTCTTCAAGCAGGCCCGGGGACTTGCCAAGGACTTAGGCCTAGACCTGGAAGAGTCCTCCACCGGCGGTGGATCCGATGGCAATTTTACGGCCGCCTTGGGCATCCCAACGCTAGACGGATTAGGCGGAGTAGGCGAAGGCGCGCACGCCCTGAACGAGAGCATTTTGGTGGACCGCATGGCCGATCGAACCGCCCTGCTGGCCCTGCTGGTCAGTACTCTCTAGCTTTGTGCAGGGCCTGAATCACAGGCGCGCGGCTC
>JBBQUE010000155.1:0-6762 GCA_038212805.1 Bryobacterales bacterium
CAACCCCCGATGCCCATGAAACAACTCGCGCCATACACGCTGCTGTTCCCAGGGACCCGTTGCAAATCCCGTCGAGACCATCGCCATAGCCGGATTCCACGACCGGATAATCTCCACATTGTTGCCGATGTCATAAGGTTCAATGGCGGTCAGAGCCTGCGTGATCCGCGCGTAATCGTAGCCGCCCCATCCCGGCCGCTGCCCGCCCCCGATGTTGACATAGGCGTGCGGATCAACCGATTCGATCGCGCGCCGGCCCATTGCCAATGCGTCAGCGAACGTTACATCCATCCATTCCTTGAAGTCAGCCCAAGCTGCGAAATTATCGTCTTTGCGCGCCATGGCTTCGTGCGTGGTCGGCGGCGTTACCAAGTCCCACGTCGCGAAAGAAGAACCCCATTCCCGGTTCAGTTCCGTGAGAGTGGAATAGCGCTCCGCAAGCCACCGCCGCATAGGGACTAACGATTCATCGGAAAAATCGAAATCCCAAAACGCCGCCAGGTCAGCAATCCCGCTCTCGTCCGCAAGGCTGTAGAAGAAAGGGCGGTACGGCGCGTTGCGTTTCGCGGAGTCGATCAACCGCTCCTGAATTCGCGCGCGCCAGACGGGATCCCAAAAGCTTGGGTGCCTTTTGAACGCATCCTTGCTGTTCGGGTCAGCGCGATACAAAGCTTTTTCCTGCAGGAAAGACCAATGCTGGATGCGGTCTGGACGGTAGCGGTGATATTCGGAGTAGTAATCCGTTCCGATGTTTTCCGCATACCAACGGAGATCGTTTTCGATCATCGTATCGGGCATGACGGCAGACCGTCCGGGGGCTTGGCCGCCCGTAATTCCAAGGCTCCGCAGCACCGGATACCGATCCTTGGGATAAGGTTGCCACATGATGATCTGGTAATCGTGCCACCCTCGGTCGGCCGGCATCGCAACAAAATCCAGCGCGGCATCCTCCTCCCGATTGTCCGCTTCGCCTTTCAGATTCTTGCCCTGAATCGAGAGGTGAACCTGGAGATGATTCTTCATCGCAACCGCGCGGCGGATGTCCAGAGGAAAGTGAATGTCCAGCTCATCGTGCAACTCCACGGGGATGGCGCGATCTTCCACCACACGGCCCAGCACATCCGTCCAGTGAATCTTTACCTGCCCCGACCCAGTCACGGCGGAACTCATACGATAGTTTGCGACGGCCACCGCATTGCGTTCCCATGCGGCAGATGGCAGTTCGATCGTCCCCGCAGCTATCGCGCTCACGAGACAGCCTGAAATGCAGAGCATTCGAATCATCGGTAATCCTTAGCTTGCTTGTCTGTACTTGAATTGTTCATCTAAGAGACTCCGTACTTTTTCAGAATCATTTCCGTGACATCCCGCAAGGCTGGTTTGCCGGGATTCTGCTTACGGCTGGTGAATAAAACTCCAGGCACCACTGCCGGATCGATGCAGTGGTCTGCCAGCCAGGAATCCTGATTCGGTTCGATCTCCTGCTCGCCAAGGCCGCCTAGTGCGGTCTGCCAGGAAGCACGGTAACCTGCAGCGTAGCCAACCAGCAGATCGGGCGCGGAGTTTGCATTTTGAGGTGCCGCATGTGGCTCTTCCACTACCGTCACCACTTGAGCCCCGTTCAGGGGGTCGCGCCACGCGAGAAGCTGTGCTTGCAGATTTGCGATCAGGCCGCGAGCTTGTTCACCAGGCCTGACGGTTCCATGAGCTTCTCTGCCGGCTCGATTCAGATAGAGTCCATTCAGGCCCATTCCATAGGCCTCTGAAGTGGACCAGTCAGCATCGTCAAGCGTTTCGCCGCTCACACCTGCTATGACGAGAAAACCGCGGTTTCGAAGCCAGGTGTTTAAGTGCACGGCGCGATCGAACGAGGTGAATCCATGATCGGACATGACGATGAGTTCCGCATCCGGAACAGCAGCGCGTGTTTCGCCGATGGCCCGGTCAACCTTTTGATAAACCTTCAACAACTCATCGTCGTGGCTCCCCCAAAGCATGTGGGAATTTTGATCCACTGACGAAAAATAAAAGAAGAGGAACCCTCCCTCCAAGTGATGCAGCGCGTACTGGAGTTCGCCGTGCTCTTCCTCAAAAACGTGCCTGCTCTGGGCCTGAAATTCATCGCGATTCAGGACACCGTGGCGGAGTGCCGCTGTATCCTCAGGAATCCCCAAAGTGGAGAAGCGGCCAATCTCACGTGCTAGTGCGCCGCTGAACTTGAAAGGAAAGCTGAGGGGCAAAGCAGGAGAAACCGGGTCTGCATTTACCGGCGAGGTATAGATGGCTAAACGCGGATGCAATTTCTTCACGTAGACCCGCACCATGCCACGCACCGTGGAAACATGCGGTATCAATGTGAACTCAAGCGGCAACCAACCGGACCACTCACCTTCACGCAAGATGGTCAAGGTGCCGCCGTTAGCGATTCGCGCCACCGCCCGGTCAGGGTCAACGTCCAGCGTAAGATCCACGAAGAGCTGTGCGTGATCTTTTCTCAGACTATTGATTGGGCCAGGGACAGGCAATACGGCCCGGCCGTCAACTACCCGGATTTTGGAGATGTTGCCCCCTGTCACCGCGCGGGAATACTCCGAGGGGTCGTCTGTAAAGTAATTGAATGTGCCCAGCGTCCCGTTGAGATCTGGCACTCCCATTCCGGCCAGTGCCTTGCCTGCCGCAACAGGCGGATAGTTGGTGGGCATGCGGATTATGGAGACGGGAACCCCATGATCGGCAAGCCGTTTCCAGAACGGAAGACCCTGGCGCGAAGAGATAATCCGCGGCGATGACAAGGGCAGCAGGTAAGGACCAACCGGAAGCGAGACACTTGCATCCTCCGTTCGCGCAAACGATGAGAACGGTCTGAGAGTTGATGGATCGCGATGTACAAAATCGAAGACGCCATGCTCTGCCGGGGCCTTTCCGGTAATAAACGTGGACCAGGCGACCGGACTCTGAGGCGGCATGGTGGTCGCCAAGCGAGTGAAGCCGCCGTCAGCCCGGAGCTTCCGCAGATTCGGCAACTCATCCCAATGCCGTTCAATAAAACCAGGGTCCATGCCGTCCACGCCGAGCACGATAAGTTTCGGGAAACGCTTGTCGGTGTTGCCGGCCCCGCAACCCACGGTAAGAGCCACGATCAACACAAGCGAAGCCGGGTGCAAGGTTATTGCGACGGCCCGCCCAGATAGCCGAGACTACGCATTTGCTGCAACGTTTGGGAGTCCAGCTTCGACGTACCGGCATGCCCGATAACCGCACGAATCTTATCCTGAGCCTCGATCCATTGCCGAAGCGCCAACATCTTCGTCTCCACCTCGCGGGGATATCGATCCGCAACATCGCGAGACTCCACACGGTCAGAGGAACGGTCGTAAAGTTCCACTCGTTTTACATCTTTTCCCGCAGCATGATTACGGAAAATGAACTTCCACTTCGAATCGATAATGGCAAAGCTATCCGTGCTGTTTTCCGGCACCAGCCCTTCCGGTTTTGGGGCGGCAAAGCGTGAAGCAACCACTAGTCCACGCCGCTGGAATTTCTGGCCCTGCGCCAGCGGAAGAACACTCTGACCTTGTATGACAGGTGGCGCGGGCAGCCGCACGGCATCGAGAATCGTAGGCATCACATCGATCAATTGAACCGGCTCCGTGAGACGGCGCGCCGTCTTAAATAAGGTGGGATTCCAGAGCAGCAATAAGCAGTGTGTCAGTTCCTGGTAAACCGATTGCCCGTGCCCGGTCCACCCATGTTCCCAGAACTCCTCCCCATGGTCAGAGACCACAACGATGAGCGTGTTTTCCAGGACGCCGAGTTGCTTCAGCTTGGCCACCAACTGCTCCAGGCTTCTGTCGTTGTGCAGGATCTCTTCGTCATACCGGTCCGCAGCCTGGGCGATAAAGCGATCCGGGTCGATCCCGGCTTTGGAAGCGATGGACCGGCTGACTACAGCGGCACCTCCGTATTGGTGGTCGCCGCGCAGGCTTTGATAGTTGCGGCGAAAGGCAACGGTTTCAGATGGCTTCGCAAACGTCCGGTCGAAAAGGGCTGGCGGATCGTACGGAGCATGGGGATCGGTCGCATGCGCGTAAAGTAGGAAGGGCTCTTTATGATGGCGGTCCAGCCATGGGAATACGGCTCGGTTGAGCGATTCTGAATCCGTCTCGCGTTCAGCGGGCTGGTGCTCGCGCGCAACTATAGGAAACTCCAGAAGCTGATCGAAGCCGCGTTCAAGGCCGGTCGCGCGGCCCGCATAGGGTGAGGCGACGATGCTTGCAGTAACATACCCGGCAGCGCGAAGCTGTTCAGCAATCGTCGTCGCACCTGCCGGAATGGTATCGGCGTCGCGTACGATGCCATGCGTGAATGAGTTGATCGAAGTCAGGAGCGACGCAATGGATGGCTTGGTCCAGGTAGCCGGGGCCTGGCAATCCTCAAACACGATGCCGGTTTTAGCGAGCTTGCTCAGAAAGGGGGTGGTATCACGGCCGTACCCATAAAGACCGGCATGGTCCGCACGCAGCGTGTCGATGGTATAGATCAGGATGTTCGGGCGGCCGGCGGGAACGGAACCGGTCAGCAATGGGCTGCTCCACAAACCCACCGTTCCTTCCCCTGCCTGCGTCTTGAGTTGCAAGACTATCTCGCGACCGCCATAGCGGGACAGGTCGACATCGGCGTCTTCCCAACGCTCTGGATCGTTAAGCGTCTGGGAGTAGAGGGGCGTGGCCGAACCTTGCAGGGAAACTGAGAAGGTAACAGGGCTGGCCTTGACCGTGGTTCCCAAACCAACATGCAAATGCGCACCCGGGGGCAGGTTGACGCGGAAGCTAAGCGTCGCGGGCGAGTGAACGTAAATCGCTTGACGGTACTCATCGCGTTTTCCCAACATGATCTTCCCGGCCTGCTTTGCAAAATTCGCAGGCTTGGGAATCAGGCGGATGGAACGAATGGCGACCGAGGCCGTCAGGTTATCGGTGGGCATTAAACCCAGCAGCCGGCTACCCTTGGGTGCGTCAACTTCCACGGGAAAACGATAGATGTTGTACTGGCCCGCCGCGCCAAGTTTCTGCTTTCCTTCAAAATCGCCGACCTTAATTTTTACCTCGCGGCCCGCTTCCGCGGACATACGGATTTCAACAGCCTGATAGAGCGTCCAATCGATGGCTGCTTCCTTTGGAGAGAACAAGACGGGAGTGGCACCGCCACCTTGTATCATCAGGTCGCCGTTCCGGTATGTCGTCTTGCCACGGATCGTTTTCCATCCTGACTCGTGGCCATCGGAAAAATTCTGCCAGACCATCGGCTCTGCCGCCGTCGCGTTGCCCAGGGCGGAAGAGGCCTGAATCAATGCTGTCGCCAAGCGGTCATCCAGACGAATCACGCCTCTAAGCGATTCCGCCGGGGCGGCCGCGAAGGCACAGCCGCAATAGACGAAGACAATGTAAGCGAAGAAGCGCAAAGCCGATGGTAACGTTTCCGCTAGAACTCCAGGCGCGCGCCGATTTGGATGATACGCGGGCTGTTCGGTTGCGAACTCAAATTAATCAAACCTGTCGTGGAGTTTGGGTTGCCCAGGTTCGGGTGATTGAAAGCATTGAAGAAATCTCCGCTCATGCGAAGCCGGATACTCTCCGTGAACCTGAAATATTTGAAGGCGGATAGATCCTGATTCCAGCCGGAAGGCCCGAGCATGAAATTGCGGGAATTCGGGCTGACGTTATCGGTGATGTTGGTTTGTACCACCGTTCCGTTCGCGAGCCGCTGGGGAACCTGGTTGTCGAAGTTGGCGCCTTGCGGATGCAGAATCCGGGCCCCGCGATCGATCGGCACAATCTTCTGGAGGGCGGCGGCGCTTACGTTGCTCGCTTGCGTGGGCTCGAAATCACCGGCGAACCAGAGCTTCTGGTTCTGACCGAAGACGGTAAGATTCAGGCGCTGGTCTGAACTTAAGGTGGGATTGCCGTAGAGGTAGCGGCCGGAATTTACGCCCATCCAGAAGCCGCCCTCCCAGGTTCCCAGAAAGCTCAATTGCCAACCGCCTACAGCCGCGTCCAACAGCCGGCCTGACGAACCCAGGTACTTCTTGCCTTTTCCAAAAGGCAACTCATAGATACCGTTCCATGTAATTCGCTGGGGCGGCACTTGGCTGGAATTCGTATAGAGCAGCCGCAAACGTTGGCTGTCACTCAGATTCGGATTACCCAATATTTCGCTATTGGCCGGGACGGAGCCGGAAGTTCCTCCACCCTGGTTGCCACCTCCGGTAGACGAGGCGTTGATTCCACCCGCACCGCCGAAGCTAAAGCCACCGCTGTCATTCGTAGTGAGCGTGTGGGTATAAACATAGAACATCTGAAACGAAAGGCCGCCCGAAAAGCGCCGTTCGATGGACGCCTGCACGGAGTTGCTGTTGGAGTATCCATTATGCCGGAGCACTCCGTTAGCACCGGTGAGCCGCCAGTTTGGGTCTAATTGACGCCGGTAGGATTGCACTGGCGCAAGGTTGCCTGTCTGTGCCTGATAGTTGTACCGGGACACAGGAGCGTTCTCATCCCAGTTCTGCTGCAGGTTGCTTCCGTGGTTGCTGGTGTAGGCAAGCTTGACCACCATGTTACGCGCCAGCGAGCGTTCCACTGAGAACGTCCACTGTTGCGAACGGTTGTCATTCCACTTATTCACGTCAGCCGCAAGGAAACCCTGCGCGGAACTGGATACCCCGCCGGCGCTGACCGTGGCCGAACCGTTGGTGCCCAACATGTC
>JBBQUE010000156.1:0-6758 GCA_038212805.1 Bryobacterales bacterium
GGATCGTGGAACCGGTCGAAGCGGGTGGGATATGAAAATAGGAAACCGAGCGGACCGGTGCAGGAATTTCTCACTGGCTAGATGACCAATCCCGAATCGAAAGAAGTTTGGGGCCGTCCGGTGGCGGTTTTTCAAATGAAGGATGGAAGCCTTCTGGTTTCGGATGACGGCGGAAAGAAGCTTTGGCGTATCTCGCACAAAGCTAACGGCCGGAATTGGATTGGCGGCGGTCTGTTTGCTGTGGGCCGCCGACGTAAAAACGAACCCAAAACCGCCGCTCAAAGAGTTTTCGCATAAGAAACATCTGGCGCTCGGCAACGTGGCGCCGGTGATAGCCCAGGCGATAGACAGGGGCATGTACCTTTCCCCGCCTGGGGATATCCGGCGCTTCCTGAATTCCGGCAACCCCTGCCAGGCTTGCCATCGGGGGATGGAGGACATGCCTGTAATGGCGGATTGTCTGGTTTGCCATAACCAAACCGACCCGCCCGACAGTTGCCAATTCTGCCACCGGGCGAACGTGGCGCTGAAATCAGCCAATCACTCCCCGGATTTTCTGGACGCCCACAACCGGAAGAACTCGGGGTTGGACAAACAAACCTGCGCGGTCTGCCATGGCCGAAAGTTCAGTTGTTTAGGCTGCCATTAAACGTTTCCACGCTAGAATAGAACGATATGCAGGTTCTACAAGCTGGCGAGCACAAGTTCCTGATGCTGGAACTGGATCCGGAATTTGTGGCCAATATCGCCAAGCAGGCCGGTTTCGAGTACCGGTTGGAAGAGAATAGGCGCAGCTTGAGCCTGGACCTGAATGCACCTGACCGGCAGGCGCCGCTGCTGCTGTTCGACGCGGCCGATCCGGGGAATCTGGGTTGGTTTTCACGCTGCCAGTTCTATGTGGATGGGCGAAACGGGGCGGTACTGCAAACGCCTATTTCGCTGGCGAACCAAAAAGATCGGAGCGGCCGGACGCTGCCGCATGCGGTGCGTCTGCAGATTACCAAGGAACTTCCGAGTTCGTTTTGCATGCCCGGCAAGCAGCCGGTTACCGAGCAGATGGTCTACGCGGTTCTGTATAACCTATTGAATGCATTGATGAATACTGGCGTCGGCGTATGTGGCGGTACAGCGGTGAAACCCTTAGCGGGCCGCTCGGAAAGTATTGGCGTGCGCAATTAATCGATGGTCTTTGATCCCCAGGCGCATGGAGCAACCGTAGCCGGGATCCTTGCGATGGACCAAAACGGCGAACGATTGATACCTCTGATATCCGGGCAATGCTCCAGCGAAGCAGCACGGGATCGGTTGGGCGGCAAGCATGGTTCGCTGCTGTTCCCAAAAGCTGTTTCGCCGGACGGGGCACTGGCTGGATTGTGGCTTTATTTTTCGTGCCTGGAAGAGGGGCATGAGATTGTTCAGGTTGCAGAGTCAGCTGAAGCATATTTCTGGCACGGGATTGTGCATCGGCAAGAACCGGATTCGGGCAACGCGGCCTATTGGTTTCGCAAGCTTGGCACCCACGCGATCTTTTATCAGCTGCGGCAAGCGGCCGATGACATCGTGGCGCGCCATCCCGGGGCGGAATTTCGGACCGGCGGCAAGTGGGATCCGTATTCGTTTGTGATGTTTTGTGAACGGGCGCGGCAACAGCCGGGTTCGGTGCAGGAGAAGGCGGCGCTCGAAATCCAGCGGGCGGAGTGGCAGCTTTTGTTCGACTATTGCGCGAGGCCGCGTCCGTGAGCGGTTTACGCATTGTTGCCATCGGAATATTGCTGGCGGTCGCGAGCATGCTGATCTGGGGCTTTACCCGCAAATCCACCCCACCTGATATTCCCTTTGCGAAGGTGAGCCGGGGCACGATCATAAGCTCCTTAAGCACCAATGGAAAAATCGAACCCATCGAGTGGGCCTCCGCCCGGGCAGAACGGCCAGGCGTGGTTCAGAAGATTTTCGTGGTCCGCGGACAAGAGATCAAGGCCGGTGCGCCCCTGGTTTCGCTGGACCCGGGGACCGTTGGCAACGAGCTTGCCACCGCCAAGGCTGATATTACCGTGGCCCAGGCGCAACAGAAAGTATTGCAGGAAGGGGGTCCGCAAATTGAGCGCACGCAGATTGAAAATCAGCTTTCCACGGCTCGGGCGAATTTGCAGAATGCGCGCAAGGAATTCGACTCGCTGCAGCGCCTGGTAAATAAACAGGCGGCAACCCGTGTGGAATTGGACACGGCCCGCCAACGGATGGAGCAATATGAGATCGAAATTCAATCGCTAGAGAAGCGGCGGACAGCGTTGGTAGCGCCCACCGATTTACCCGTTACGCAGGCACGGCTGGATCAAGCCGAATCGGCTGCCACGACGGCCCGGCGCAACTTGTCGCTGACTATGGTGCGCGCTCCGATGGCCGGCACTCTTTACCAGTTTGACCTTAGATTGGGTTCGTTTTTGAACGCGGGCGATCTGGTTGCAAACATTGGCAAGCTGGACCAGGTTCGCGTCATGGTTTATGTGGACGAACCGGATCTGGGGAGAGTGGAAAAGGGCATGCAGGTTACCTTCACCTGGGATGCCGTACCCGGACGAAAGTGGAAAGGCATGGTGGATAAACTGCCGACCCAAGTGGTTGCGTTGGGTAGCCGGCAGGTAGGGGAAGTGGGATGCGTGATCGAAAATCCAGGGCATGATTTGCTGCCCGGAACAAATATCAACGCTGAGATTCAGTCCCGTGTGGTAGAGAACGCTTTGTCGATTCCGAAGGAAGCGCTCCGCCGCGAAGGCGAGTCGACGGGTGTGTTTGTACTCTCCGGGGAAAAAGTGATTTGGCGACCGCTTAAATTGGGCGTCTCCAGCTACACCAAGGCCCAGGTGCTGGAGGGGCTGCAAGACGGAAATTCCGTTGCCCTGCCTACAGACCGGCCGCTGAAGAACCATATGAAAGTTAGGGCAGTGTACCCGTAAGCCTCACTGAATGCTGACGCTGAGGCGCTGTAGTTCCCGCTGAGCAGCCCGGGCGCTGGCTTCGTTTTTATGCTCTTGCTTTTCCTGGTACATCCGGCGGTCGGCTTCGGTCAATAGCTGCTCCGCGTCCGTACCGTCCTCATCAAAAAAGGAAGCGCCCACGCTGAGCGAGAGGACGCGTTCTCCACAAACTTCGAAACCGACATCCATAGTCATCGCGGAGAGTTGCTCCACTTTTGCCGCCAGTGTCGCCCGAGTAAATCCTGGGAGAACCAGAACAAATTCATCGCCGCCCATGCGGGCCACGTAATCGTATTCGCGGCAGCTCTCGCGCAGCCCCTTGGAGACCAGCTGCAGCACCTTGTTTCCTTGCAGGTGCCCGTACCGGTCGTTCACGAGTTTGAAGCCGTCGAGGTCGCAAACTAAGACGCCCAGGAGCGGATCGTCCCGCTTGCAGCGCGCAAGCTCCGCGTCCAGATGCAGGAACAAGGAGCGTGCGTTGGGAAGCCCAGTGAGGTAATCGGTAGTGGCGAAGGACTCAGCCTGTTGATACTTAAGTGCGTTTTCCACGGATAACGAAACCTTGGAACTCAGCGCCATCAGGATCCGCAGATGGTCCCGTGTGAAAGCATCCCGATCCGCATGATACAGCGTAAGAACGCCGACGATGCCTCCGTTGAGCCCTTCGAGCGGAACCGATAACGCCGAACGAAGCGTACTGAATTTTTCGGGGTCGTTCAAATAACCCGGTTCCACGGAGGGATTCCCGTTGATTATGGGTTTGCGATTCTCAGCCACCCATCCGGAAAGTCCATGGCCGACCGGGATCTCAAGCGAAGAGAATAGCCGGAAATCATCGCCGTTTACGAACTCAGGTATCAATTTCTTATCCCTTAGAATGTAAATCGCGATGCCGTCATGAGGGATGATCCGCTTTAGTTTGACGGCCAACACCGAAAGGGTTTCGTGCAAACTCAACGATTTCCCTAAGTCCTGCGCCATTTCAAACAGCGCCTGGACTTCCTGACGCGCGGCGGCGATAGACTGCAGGAAGTCTCCCGGCGGTGTCGGAGCCGCTGCATGATTGGAACTTTCGAAGCCGGCGGCTGGAGCCTTGCCGTTTTCGATCTTCATATCGGTCGAAAGCTTTATTTTCGCGCCGCCCTGCGTGCCCTTGGCGCGTGACTCAAGCTCGACATAGCGCCGTCCGAGCACCTCGACGACCCGTGGGTCAAATGAGGTGCCGGATTCGGACCGGACTACGTCCATGGCTTCGTCCAAGGGAAGAGCCCGGCGATACTGGCGGTCCGAAGCGATGGCATCCAGACAATCGACTGCGGCCAGAATTCTGGCTCCAATGGGAATCGCTTCGCCCTTAATTCCATCGGGATAACCCTTGCCGTTCCACTTTTCGTGATGGGAGCGCACGATGGGGGCCACGGGATATGGAAATTTCACCTGCTCCAGAATCTCGGCGCCCACCACCGGGTGGATCTTCATCTTTTCAAATTCTTCGGGTGTCAAGCGGCCTGGCTTGGAAATAATATGTTCCGGAACCGCTAATTTCCCGATGTCATGCAGGAGCGCGGCGGCGCGCAAGGCATCGAGTTCCACACCCGCCAGCCCCAGTTCTTTCCCGATCTCCACGGCATACACCTGGACGCGTTCCAGATGATCGTGCGTGGTGTGGTCCTTGGCTTCAATCGCAAGCGCGAGCGCTTCAATGGTGCGCAAATGAAGCGATGCAATGTCTTCCGCATGCCTCTTCTGTTCCTCGGCGTGCCGCTTTTCATCGTCCAACCGGCCCAGGTAGAGCCGGTATGAGCGATAAATCAAGAACACCACGGGCAGGGCCAGCAGTGTAAGTTCCCAACCAAACACGCGGTTGGCGGCGCTGAACATTCCCGCGATGGCGGCTCCGACCAGATAATAGGGGAACGACCAGAAATAACACTCCTTCCAGATCTGTGTCATCCGTTTGTTTTCGGTAAAGGCAATAACAGCTGCGACGGGAAGCGTGTTCACCGCGAAATAGGTCACCGAAGCCAGCACCAGCCGGATGGGTGGCGCAACCCCCAGCGTATGAATATAATTGGAATTGAACACGCGTTCGCAGAGATAAATAGCAACCGCAATATTGGAAATATTAAACAGGATCTGCGTTACTGTTGGCCGGCGCTTCACATTCCAGGTACACTGCAGCAGGGTGGCGGCGCTGATCATGAGCAGCGTTTCCGGGAGGCTCAATTCCTCCACGCCGATCAAAGTAAACAGAAATGCCACCGACATGGTGCCGCTGATGGAAGGCAGGCTCACCTTCATTCCGGAGGACAACAGCGCCACGACGAAATAGCTGAGAAAGCGGACTGGATTACTGCACGACCAGGTTCCCGCTGCCTCGATCAGGATGGCGGTTCCCAGGATGAGCATGCATGAAATAAGGACGTTCGCCTTAGTTGATTTGGTGGTCATGCGACCCTTCAGCTGCCCCTCTCCTCCTCTATCGGCTGAAAGGCTAAAAATCTTCAGGGTTGATATACCAGTTAGTTCGCTCTATCGTCCGACTACTCCGGCCAAGGGACTGCTGGCGCTGGCGTAAAGCTTTTTGGGCATGCGGCCGGCCAGGAAGGCGTGGCGGCCCGATTCCACCGCAAGCTTCATGGCAAGAGCCATCCTTTCGGCGTCCCCGGCTTCGGCGATCGCCGTATTCATCAGAATGCCGTCAAACCCCAATTCCATCGCGATGGCTGCGTCCGAGGCGGTACCAACGCCAGCGTCCACAATGAGCGGGACTTCGGTGATTAGCTCCCGCATAATTCTCAGGTTAGTGAGGTTCTGGATCCCGAGTCCGGAGCCAATAGGCGCACCTAGTGGCATGACCGCGGCGGCCCCGGCGTCGATCAGTTTCCGGGCGTTCACAAGGTCGTCATTGGTGTAAGGAAGGACCACAAATCCCTCTTTCGCAAGAACACGGGTGGCTTCTAATAAGCCTTCATTATCGGGAAACAGCGTCTTTTGATCGCCAATTACTTCGAGTTTTACCCAATTCGAGAGACCCACTTCGCGCCCCAGGCGGGCGGTGCGAATGGCGTCGTCAGCAGTGTAGCAGGCCGCGGTATTGGGAAGAATAAAAAACTTCGAACGATCAATAAAATCGAGCAGGGATTCTTTGGATTTGTCCGTCAAGTTCACGCGCCGTACAGCCACCGTTACCACCTCCGAGCCCGAGGCGGCGTGACAGCGGACCATCTCCGGAAAACTGCGGTACTTCCCGGTCCCGACGAAAAGGCGGGAGTGAAATGTGCGACCGGCGATCTGTAAAGCGTCGTCCATGCTTCTATTTTACAAACATTGGCTGAGCCCCTTTGCTCCAGGGATCGTATTCGAGCGAAAAACGAAGCCGTTCCGCGACCGGCGGATGCGTGTACAGCCAGAAAACGATGAAAGGATGGGGCGCGGGCTCTTCGAGATGGGTTTCGCCCTCGATCTGAAAAGCCTGCGCGGCAGCCTGGCCCGGGTTTGGAATCAGGCCGTGGGTGACCTCAAGCGCATAAATGTCGGCGCGATGCTCCAGCCAGCGGCTGAACCCACCCCCGATGGGTTCGGCGAAGAAGCTGAAGATCAGAATGATCAGGCCGAAGAGGGGCAGCGAGGCCCAATCCGAGGCGCTGGAAATTTCTAATTTGTCACCCCATACTCTAATGATCCAGCGTAAGAATACCGATAGGAGGTATAGCGCGGCGAGTGTACCAGCCGAGCCAAATGCGAGTCCCTGGAGGATATGGTTGAGCACATAATGGCCGA
>JBBQUE010000157.1:0-6740 GCA_038212805.1 Bryobacterales bacterium
TGACGTAATAAACCTCGCTCACCAGGTCGTGCTCCGCCACCAGCGAGACGCCCGTCAGCTTGCGCCGGTAAACCACCCCGATATCCACGTTGCTCTTCCCGATATCCACGGCACGGACCTGCTGATCGGAAACATCGTTCGCCACCCGGGAGGGCGAGCGCTTCAGGTAGGCCTGCAATTCCTCGCTAGTGATATAGGTGGCCGGACAGTGCGGACAGCCCGGCTTAGTCTCCTGGGCGGAAGCCATCCCGATCGCCGCCATGGCAATAATGAGCCTTTGCATATGCATCCTCGACACTATATCTCAAAAATCTTCTTGCCAGCCCAGACCTTTCCAGAATCCGCATTATGGGTTAGTGTAATCTTATCCAACGAAAGGAGAATTATGTTCGTAAAAGAGTTGTGGAGGTACCCGGTAAAAACCATGGCGGGCGAGCGCGTGCCCCGAACAGAACTCACCCTGACCGGCTTTCCCGATGATCGGAAAGTTTTAGTCGCCGGCCCGAACGGGAGAACAATTACGGCCCGGACCCACCACAAGCTGCTGGGCTTGAAGGGAACAATCGGTCCACACGGCACACCCCTGATCTCCGGCCATCCGTGGGATTCGCCGGAAGCCCTGGCGCTGGTCAGGCAAGTCACCGGCATTCCCACTGCGAAGCTGGTCTACTATGAAGGAGTTGAGCGCTTTGACATCCTGCCACTTCTCGTGGCCACCGACGGTACCATCGATCATATGGGATTTGATGGCCGCCGGTTGCGTCCCAACATCGTGGTTGGCGGCGTGGAAGGCCTTACGGAACGGAAATGGCCCGGCCGGCGGCTCCGGATTGGGCGCGCGATCCTTGAGGCATCACAACTGCGCCGCCGTTGCGTGATGACAACCTACCATCCGGACACGCTACACCAGGACATCGGGGTGCTGAAACGTATCGTGAAGGAATTAGACGGGACAATGGCCTTAGATTGCGCCGTGGTGGAAGGCGGACTTATTCGCGAGGGCGACCCCGTGGAACTGCTTCCGAACTAATCTCTTCCGCTTGCGCTTCCGGGTTGCGTGTGGGTCCGGTGTCGGCCGCCCAATCCATGGCCGGGATTTGGCCACGGTTTGTAAGCCCCAGTCGCGGGTCGCTGGCCTTAAGAACATTGAGATCGTCCAGGCCCGCCTCAGACTGTCCGTCCGGAGGATACACGCCGGTATCGTCTAAAACTCCGGCTGAGACTTCACTCGCCATGGTTACTGAATCGTCAACGATGTCGTATTCCAACACCAGATCGGAATTCGCCAACGCCTCTTCAAATTCCGCAGCCCGGGCGTTCACCACAATGTATTCCCAAACTTCCGTCGCGGCGCTGCCTAGAAATGAATCATCTTCGTCCAGTTCGTCCTGACTGTGCAGAGCTTCCGTTTCCAACTCTTCCACAAAGCTCTTCTCCGCGACGACACCGTCGGAAAGATTCAGATCCAGCTCAGCGCTGGGTTTCATCGTGGAGTCAGTACCTTGGGAATCGACCCGTTTCGTAAACGCGACGCGATATGTCATGTTGAACAGACTCCGCGCGGCACCCTGGTGTTTCCGTAAGTTTCTAGGGTCTTCCGCCACGCCATCCATTGCCGCCAGGATAGCCCCACACTCGCCGGTCCCGCTCCCGGATCGTGATTCCATACGAATTCCCGAACGCGCTGACCGTCGGAACCACATAGCCGCGCACGCTTACCTCAGTACCTTTGCGTGGAGCACCGCCGTTTGAAAGGACCAAAATGCGCCCCGTTCCGTCGTCCACTTGGTAGCCGCCCACTACCACCGCGTTTACCGACCCCGTCACCATGCCGCGGATTTCCACTTCCCGGTTCTGAAACCGGTATGGCTCATTCACAATACGCGCCACGTGCGTTTGAGTAACGCAGCCGCTTAAAGCCAGCATAAGTAAAGCAGCCGGTGCCAACCAGAACAACTTCAGCATAGGAACGCCCCCTCGATCAAATGACGAAACGCAAGGTGCGGCGTTCCAAACTTTTCCTAAAGGAACATTAACTCTGGGAGCTAGACCACGCCGCGGCGGCCCGAAATCAGATTGATCACGAACACCACCAGCGCTACTACCAGCAAAAGATGAATCAAACTGCCGCCTACGCTCAGGCTGAAGCCCAGGAGCCACAGAACCAGCAGAATCACAAGAATTGTCCAAAGCATATCGTGTTGCCTCCAACCTTCCTACAGCACGCCCAGGGCCTTCCTTACCGCGGAACAAAAAGCTCACCGGGGGGCGAAAAATCTTCCCGGTCCGGTCCCTTGTTTTTTCCGAACACTGTACGCTAAACTGACGCTGTACAGAAAATGGGAGTACTTGAACGCCGCCAGCGTGAACGCGAAGAACTCCGCAGCCGGATTGTAGAAGCGGCGGGACAGTTGTTCGTCGAGGAAGGTTTCGAAAACGTCTCGATCCGCAAAATCGCGGAGAAAATTGAATATGCCCCCTCCACCATTTATCTCTACTTCCGCGACAAAACCGAGCTCCTCCAGACGATCTGCGGCGAGACTTTCGAACAACTCAACGCCCGCCTACGTGGACTATTCGATGACGATTTGGACCCGCTGGATCGGATCCGCGCCGGTGCCCGCGCGTACATCGAGTTCGGCATCGCCCACCCCAATCACTATCTGGTCACATTTTGTCTGCCCGCCAAGCCGGATCCGGAGCAGCGGGAGAAGATGGCCGGCGTGAAGCTGGCGGGCTTGCAAGTCTATGATTTGCTCCGCCAGTGCGTCCGGCGCGGCCTGGAATCGGGCAGCCTCACTCCGGGAGACCTGGACGTCACCAGCCAGAATATTTGGATGTTCATGCACGGGACAACAAGTTTGCTGATCAACTCCACTTGCCAACCCAGCTTCCCGTGGGCCGGCCGCGCCGCCCTGATTGATTCCTCCATTGAAATGATTGTGCGTGCCATCCGATCCTAAGCCGGAGGGCTTCGCGATCGCCTGCATGTCTGGCAGCTTCAAGGGCGTGTTCGTCCATGGAGTGCTTACCGCGCTGGAAGAAGCCGGTCTGCGCGCGGACGCTTACGCCGCGGCGTCGTCCTCCACCTTGCCAACCGCCTGCGCCACCGTTGGCCGCGTCCGCGATGCCAGCGTGAATCTTTGGATCGAACTCTCGTCCGCGTCCCTGGGCATGAGCGAGGTGGTCCTGCGGAGCATCACGGCCCTGGGCGCTCCCATCCGCGAACTGCTTTTTTCTCCCCAGGCTCCCCGCCTGATCATCGCCACCAGCCGCGTCACCACCCCCGAAGCCGCGGCCCTCACGCAAGGCCCTGGAGCTCGCCGGCTGGGACGCCAGTTACTGCTCGATGCCGCCCGCCACGACCCCGCCTGGCGCGATCTTCACCTGGAAAAGGTCCTGTTCGACACCCACTCCCGGCAGCCCGCCCTCCGTCTGAATCCTTATAATTTCGACGAAGTCGCCTACGCCACCACGCGCATGCTGCACGCCTGGAGCGTTCCCGCCACCGTCAACGGCGTCCCCTACGTCGACGCCAGCTATACCACCCTGTGCCCTGCCCTGGAGTTGGTCACCTACGGATACCGCCGCATCCTGGCCATCGCGACGGAGCCCGGCCCACTGAACCGCGATCTGTTCTCCACCAGCTCCATCCCGTCCCACTGGAACGGCGCTGTCATCGAAACCATCCAACCGGCCTGCAACCTCAAGGATCTGGGCGTCGATTTCACCACCGCCGCTCCGGAAGGCCTGCGGTTGGCCTTCGCCCACGGCATGGAACAAGGCAGCCGCTACGCTCAACGCTAGCCCCGCGACTCCAGAATCTCTCTCCATGGAGTAATTCACGCTAATCGTGGTCCCCACGCAGCGTCGCCTCGTACGCTCTACGCTAGCCGCGCCACTCCAAAATCTTTTGCCGCCGAGTCTTCGCACTATTCGTCATCTGGCCCAGCGCCGCCCCACGCAGCCTCGCCTCGTACGCCCAGTGCTAGCCGCGCCAATCCAGAGTCTCGTCCCGCGGAGTATTCGCGCTATTCGTCATCCGGCCCAGCGCCGCCCCACGCAGCTCGCGTCGCACGCTCAACGCTAGCCGCGCCAATCCAGAATCTCGTCCCGCAGAGTATTTAAGCTGTTCGTGATCCGGTCGCTCTCAATGTTCACCAGCGCATACCGCCCCTCGCCCGCGTCCTCACGCCCATCCCTGCTATGGATCAGCGCATGGTGCGCTTCCCGCAGATCCGGCAGTTCCTCCCGGGTCAGCGCCGCCCCACGCAGCGCCCCGGCCAGGGAATGCAGCGTCACCTCCACCAGATTTGCGAACGCCCGGAATTCCAGCCGCGCCGGCGCAGGGCGGCTGCTCCACAGCCCCGCCTCTAGCGCCATCATCGCGTGGACCATCCGGTGCGAACTGGCCAGCATTCCCGTCAGCGCCGCCACCGTCGCTGCCGGGGTGCTGGGTTCATTCAACAACCGGTCAAGGGACGCTTCCAGATTCGATCGTGACAACCGGCCTGCCAGCCGCACCGCGTCCATCTCTTCTTGCGGAGCCGCTTCCGGCGATAGGTAGCTCTGTTTCACCAGGCGGAAGTATTCGCGATACGCATCCACCATCGCGGCCATCATCTCCGGTGCCTGAGTCCGTTCCCATGTCGGCCACACCGTGTATGCCAACAACGCGATGGCCCCGCCCACCACCGTGTTCACCGCTCGCACCCCAATCACCGTTTGCGGAGCGATCCCCGCCTCCGCGAACAGAAGCACCACCAGCCCGGTCACCGCCAGGACGAAGATCCCATAATTGGCAGACCCCACGGAGCGCAGCAGGAACATAAATCCCGCCGTCAGCGCTACCTCCATCCACCGGCTGGGCGTCAATACGTGAAACAGCCCCGTCGCCAGCGCCAGCCCCGCGAACGTGCCCGCCAGGCGTAGCACCCCGCGGCTGAACGTGGCCGTGAAATCCGGCTTCAGTACAATCGCGATGGTCATCGGCACCCAATACGACCGGCTTAATCCGGCGCTCCGCCCCAGCGTCTCCCCCAGCGCCACGCACACCGCCAACCGGATGGCATGCCGGCACGCCCCCGAACCCAGCGTCAAATTGGCCCGCAACGTCGCCATTGTACCCGCCAGGCGCAAATGCCAAGGGCGCGTGAGTTCGGTCCGCGACATCGCCTGCGAACCCGCTACCGTGGCATTCGAAGCCAGTTCGTGCGCCGCGTCGAACTGCCCGTTCATGGCGTCCATTTGTACCCGCGCGTCCTGGCAAAGCGCCTCCAGGACTCTCGTCTCGCACGCGCACGCTCGAAGGCTCTCCGCGAGAGCGTGCATTTCGCGTAGCGCTTCCACCGGCTCCGCGGGCGTCTTTCCCTCCTGAATCGCATTCCCCAGGCTCAGCAACGCGCTCTCCGCCAGCGCGAAATATCCGTCCATGATTTCCACTTCGCGGCCATCCGGCACTTCTCTGGACAGCCGGATTCTCAGCCGCGCCAGCGCCACCAGATTCAGCCGCAACCGCTCCCCCTGGCTGAGCAGCATCCTAAACCGTTCCGCCTGAATGGAGTGCTCCCGCGCCAACGATGCCAGCGCGTGCTGCGCCCGGGTGCTCTGCGGACTGGCCGGAGGCGCTTCCCAGATTTGTGCCGGCAGCGCTGCCGCCTTCGCCAACTCATGAAACAGCGCGCTCAATGCCCGGCGCTCCGGCGCATAGCGGCGAAACGGCCACAGGGCTAGCGAACAGGCGGTCTGCACCAGCCCTCCGGCAGTCGCCAGCAGTCCGGCGTAAAAGGCTCGATCCGGATCCTGCGGAGTCGCGGCGTACACCACCAGCGTCGCCAGGCTGATCACTCCCAGGTCCGACGCGGGCGATCCCAATGCCACCAACATCCCCGCCGCAAACGCCCAAACCCCAGTCAAAACCACCACCAACCCGTCCCAGTGCCCCGCCGCTCCACCCGCGAACACCGCGATCCCCACCAACACGCTGGTCGCCGCCATGCGGCGCGCCCGTACCGCATACGGCTCGTCACCGTCGGTAAACGCAACGTTCAAGGCCCCCGTGGTCATGACCGCCCCGATCGCCATCTGATGCAACAACGCACCCGCTATCAAGGGAACAGCCAGGCCGATGGTGTTGCGCACGCCCAGCCACGGCGTCATCTTGGCCCGGTCAAAGCGCACTACGCTTCGCCCGAATGCCATCCAGACATTCGGTTTTTCGCGGCGCGGCGGAGCTTCCATGGCAACGTTTAACATTATTTCAATTCAGCGTGTAAGATCAGCGTGTAAGACCGGCTCTCTTCTATCCTTCACTCAATGTTCACCAAACTGCAAGAGATCGCCTTTTATGCTGGAAGTTGGAACAATCGGTTGGATCGGTCTTCCACGGCCTCTGGACACACCCTTGGGATGTTCTCATCCGTCATTGGAACTGGAAATCCGCGCTGCTCAGTTCGATTATTCGAGCGGGCATCTTTCTATTCGTTAACCTGACGGCGGGAGGGCGCGCCGCGGCGGGCGCAATGCTGGTGGAGTTTCTGTTCCGTCCCGCCCTCTCCGGCCTGCTTGGCTCCCTCACCCAGGCCTTCCGTTTCGCCCAGCCTGCCTGGGCCGCCGGGCTCGCCGTCATGATGCTGTTCCCCGCCATTTCACATATCGTCGAATTTGCGGTACATAAATCACACGGTACGCCCCGGCTGGCTGCTAGCCATGATTGGGTCCATCATCTTCAGCGCCTTTTC
>JBBQUE010000158.1:0-6736 GCA_038212805.1 Bryobacterales bacterium
CTCACAAGCTCCCGCGGCGGAAAAAAAGATGGCGAAGGCCGGCGGAATTCTACATCCGGAGATGACCGTGGCGGCCGACGGCGGCACCTATGACGCGCCCATGGGAACGCTGGGTGAGAAAGCCGCTGAACCTTGGTCCGCGACTACGGTTGAGGCCAGTGTGGATAAGAAACCGGAGATGGGTAAGCCGATCACGGTAGTTGGGGAGATCATCGATCTGTCCTGCTATCTGCAACTCGGCAAGCACGGCGAGAAGCATAAATCCTGCGGCACCAAGTGCCTTCAGAATAACCAACCCATCGGCGTGCTCACCAAAGGCGGAACGGTTTACCTCCTGATGGAGGAAGAGCACCATCCGCGCCGCGACGGAACCGCCAGCATCCGCAAAGCCGCTATCGATCACCTGGCGCACATTATGACGGTAAACGGCACCGAAGCCGATCATGCCGGCTATAAAGGCATCTATGTGCAGGGTTACGTAAAGTAGGGATTCGCTTGAACAGGAAGCAACGCGGGACGCTGGCGCTACTTGCGCTGCTGGGTTTGTTTTTACAGGGATGCAACCGCGGTCACGAAAAGGTGATCGCGGTTATCCCTAAGGGCCGCGCGCATTTGTTCTGGCAGTCGGTTCACGGCGGCGCTGCGAAGGCCGCCGGCGAGACCGGTGTCAGCCTGATCTGGAATGGTCCGGCCACGGAGACCGATTACTCCGGCCAGTTGCAGATCGTCGAAGCGATGATTAACCGGCATGTCGACGCGATCGCGTTGGCCCCGATCGATAAGAAGGTGATGGTCAGCGTGGTGGAGCGTGCCGCCCGGCAGAACATCCCCGTGATCATCTTCGATTCGCCTGTCGATTCCGACAAGTTCGTGTCCCAGGTGGCCACGGATAATTACAAAGCGGGCCAAATGGCGGCGGCCCGGATGGGCAAGGTCTTGAACGGCAAGGGGAAGGTGTTCATTGTTGCCGTGCAGCCCGGCGCTGCATCCACGGAGGCCCGCGAGAAGGGCTTTGAAGACGCCGTGAAAAAAGACTTTCCGGAGATTCAAATCATCGACAAGCGTTTCGGCATGGCGGACTTTGCGCAATCGATGACCATCTCGGAGAACATGCTGGCGGCGCATCCGGACGTGGACGGCATCTTCGCGTCCAACGAATCCAGCTCCATGGGGGCCGCCCGCGCCTTGCGCACGCGGCAAGGCAAGATCAAACTGGTGGGCTTCGATTGGAGCCCCACGCTACTGGACGATCTGAATTCGGGCTTGATCGATTCGCTGATCGTGCAGGATCCATTCAAAATGGGCTACGAATCCATTATTGCGGCCGTGAACAAGCTTAAGGGCCAGCCTGTTCAAAAGATCAACGACCTGGCGCCCAGGTTGATCGAGAAGGCGAACCTCAACGACCCGGACGTCCAGGCGCAACTCCATCCGGACCTGAAGAAGTATCTAAAATAAGTGACCGCTAACTAATCGCCATACTGCTGCTGATCCTCGAGAAAATGGTGCTCACTGCCGGCATGATCGCGGGCGGAAGGAGCCCGGCGACCACCACCGCCAGAGTTGCGCAGATCAGCGCGTACTCGATCAAGTCCTGACCCGCATCGTCCGCCCACAATTTTTCCGCCAGTCTGCGCATCCTGCTCCTTGCCTAGTCCAATCATCACGGAGATCGGGGCAGCAGGCAATCCAGCGTTCGCCGTATTACTCCGCCAATTTGGCTTAGGCCTACTGTACTCCTGCAACCCGATAGGAGCACACTAACACGTCGCCGCTCTGTGGAGCCAGGCCCAGTTGAAACACCACCGCAGTCCCTGAAACCGTATAGTCCAGGTTGCCTCTTAAGCGAAGGCCGTTGCGGTACAGAGCCAGGCTTGCCACCGGATTCGGGGCCTTAGTCAAAGTGAAGGATGTATTCACGCCGTCCGTGTTGCCTGCCGGAATCTCTCCATCCACGAAGCTATAGGTGGTAGGCGGGGTTCCCATGCGATACGTGGCGATCAGCAGGTCGTTGGTCTGCGGAATGGTTGATCCCGCGAACGTCACCTGCGCGGCGTTAAAAGTAAAGTCCGTGCCGCTTCGTAATCGCAATCCATTGCGGAACATGACCAGGCTGGTGGCCGGGGCCGGAGCGCCCCCTAGCGAAAACACGGCGTTGGCTCCGTTCACTACGCCTACCGGAATTTCGCCATCCACAAACACCGGGCTGCTGGTGGTGGTTGTGGTGCTTCCACATGGGCCCGATGTGCCGTCGACGTGTACGCAGTCGCCCGGGCCGCCGATCGCGCCGTCCAGAGCGCCCGTGGAGTTGATCACGGCTGTCCGGGAAGGCGTGTAGCCCGTTCCCGTAATGGGCCTCAGCGTCAGTGCGGCGGAGAGTCCCGTAACATCGGAGATTCCGACGGTGATCTGAACCGGGGGGGGCGTGACACCCCCACCACCACCGCCACCGATCACGGTGCCAGGGGAGCCGATCCGCACGTTCCCCAGCCGCAAGGGTACGCTGCTGGGGGCAACCGCCCAATACTCAGTGAATTGCACATTGTTACTGTTGTAAATCACCGTATAAGCGGCGGGCGAGAGCGCGTTCGTGGTCGGGACCAGTTGGACCCGAAGAAGGCCGTTCACGATCTGGGTTGTAATTGAGTGGGCGGAGATGGTTGAAGTGTCGGACGCTTCAAACGCCGGCCAAGATATAGTGGCGATTCCTCCGAAGCGGGTGCCATCCGCATTGAAGAGAATGTCCTGCACCACCGTCAACGGGGGCGCCGCGACGGCGGCGGCGCATCCGAACAAAGCCAAACCGATGCCGAGAACGCATCGCTGAAATCTAAACATTGCCTGCCTCCCAAAGAGATTGCGGTCAGACGAAAACGTCTAAGCGATTTCAGTCTAGCCACGCGCTGGCGAAACCAAACCCCCGCCAAAGCTCCCCGTCAGCAGAAGTAGTTGATTTTTGTAGCATTTAGGCCTGGATGCGATTTTCGAAGAAAGTTGGGAACGCCTGTTGAGGCATACGAGAAAACGGTGTGTTTCTCCGTATTTATCCGAAGTTTATCCGAAGTTTGTCCAAAGGGTCCGGAGCGATAGGAACTGTCCAAGTCGACTTATACGGAAAGGGAGCGCATGGCGTCGTGCTGGTCCACGGCGGGCGCTTCAGTAAGGAGAGTTGGCAGCCGCAGGCCCGAATTCTGAATAGTGCGGGCTTTCGCGTTCTGGCGATTGATCTTCGTGGTTAAGGGGAATCCCACGGTCCAGGGGAGGCCGATGTTTTCAGGGCCCCGCTCCGCTATCTGCGGAAAGCGGGCTGCAGCAGGGTCTCCGCGGTGGGAGGCAGCGAGGCGGCGCTGCTGCCGATGCCACTGTAGACGCCAAGCCGGGTGAGATCGCTGCCTTGGTAGAGATGGGATCCACCGCCGGAAGCCTGCCGCCTGCCCGGATGAAGGGCCGGAAGCTATTCATTGTGGCGCTTGACGATGCCAATGCCCATGGCCCCCGGATGCCGGGCCTGCAGGCTGAATATACGAACCGAAGCGGCTTCTGATCCTGGCGGGCTCCGCGCACGCCCAGTTCCTCTTTCAGTCCGATCAGAGCGAGCGTGGAGCGAAATCCTACGATTTCTTCACCACCCCTAACGCCTCCCGGGCTTCAATACGCTCCGCGCCCACATACGACCGCAAAACCTCCGGCACCACAATACTGCCATCGGCCTGCTGGTAGTTCTCCACAATCGCGACCCACGTCCGCCCCACCGCCAGGCCGCTGCCATTGATAGTATGCAGAAATTCCGATTTGCCCTTGCTGTTCTTGGCCCGGATATTCGCCCGGCGCGCCTGAAACGCCTCGAAGTTGGAGCACGACGATATTTCTTTATACGTGCCCTGTCCGGGCAGCCACACTTCAATGTCGTAGGTCTTCGCGGATGAGAAACTGGTGTCGCCCGTGCAAAGAACTACCGTACGGTAGGGCAACTCCAAACGCTGCAAGATATCCTCGGCGTCCGCCGTCAGCCGGTCCAGTTCTTCATAGCTCTGGTCCGGGCGCACGAACTTCACCAGCTCTACTTTCTGGAACTGGTGTTGCCGGATGATCCCCCGCACATCGCGCCCGTAGGACCCTGCCTCGCTCCGGAAGCAAGGCGTATACGCGCACAGCAGCACCGGCAGCGCATCCATCTCCAGCGTCTCATCCCGGAACAAATTTGTTACAGGTACTTCGGCCGTGGGAATCAGCCACAGGTCATTCTTCTCGCACTTGAACAGGTCTTCGGCAAACTTGGGCAACTGGCCGGTCCCGAACAGGCTGGCCGAATTCACCATGAACGGCGGCAGCACCTCGGTGTATCCATGATGGCGGGTATGCGTGTCCAGCATAAAGTTGACGAGAGCGCGTTCCAGGCGCGCCCCCATATCCCAATACACCGCAAAGCGCGCTCCGGTCACTTTCGCCGCCCGGTCCAGATCCAAAATCCCTAGAGCCGCGCCCAGATCCCAGTGCGCCTTCGGTGCAAACGCAAACTCCCGCGGCTGGCCCCACCGCCGGACTTCCACGTTCTCGTCAGAACTCTTCCCCACCGGAACGGAGGCATGCGCAACGTTGGGAATGCCGGCCAGCAGGGTCCGGAAGGTCTCGTCGACTTCCTTCACCTTTTCATCCAGCGTCTTAATGCGGTCGCCCAGTGCGCGTATGCTGGCCTGAAGCTCCGCGGTGTCTGCTCCCTGGCGCTTCAACTTCCCGATGTCCTGGCTCCCGGCATTCACCTGAGCCTTCAACTGCTCCACCTCGGTGAGGGCCGCCCGGCGTTCGGTATCCAACGTCCGGAATCCCGGCACGTCCAAAGCAAAACCGCGTTCCGCTAAACGCCCGGCAACCGCTTCCAGGTTGGTGCGGAAATAGGTGAGATCGTGCATTACCGGTCGTGGATCTCCACCCACGGCTGGCCCACCGGCTTCCCGGTGTATTCAGCGCGCGGACGGATCAGGCGGTTGTTGCGGTACTGCTCCAAAGCGTGCGCGGTCCAGCCCGACATGCGGCTTACGGCAAAGATCGGCGTGTACAAATCGATGGGAATCCCCAGCGAGTAGTACGCCGAAGCAGAGTAGAAATCCACGTTGGCGTTCAGGCCCTTCAATTCCTTCATGGTCTTTTCAATCTTGTTGGAGGTCAGGAACAGTTCCACATGGCCAGTGCGCTTGCCGAGTTCCTCGGAAAGCTGCCGCAGGTGGGTGGCGCGCGGATCTTCCGTCTTGTAAACCCGGTGCCCGAAGCCCGGAATCTTGATCTTGTTCGCCAGCCGGTGATGGATGTGTTCCAGCGCCGCGGCCTCGCTACCAGCTTCCAGCAGCATGCGGATCACGTCTTCGTTGGCCCCTCCGTGCAAGGGACCTTTCAATGCACCAATCCCGGACGTCACCGCCGAATAAATATCCGACAGTGTCGCGGCCGTCACGCGCGCGGCAAACGTGGAGGCATTCAGTTCATGATCGGCATGCAGCGTCAGCGCGACGTCAAACGCGTGCTCCATCACCTCGTCCGGCTTCTTGCCCGTTAGCGTATAGAGGAAATTGGCCGCGAATCCCAGTGACGGATCGCCCGGAATCACTTCCTTCCCCTTGCGGAGCCGGTCGAACGTGGTAACGATGGTGGCCGTCTGCGCCATCAACTTATGCGCTTTGGTCAGGTTCGCCTCTGGCGACATATCCTTCGCCAGCGGGTCGTCCAGGCTCAACATAGAGACAGCCGTCCGCAGCACGTCCATCGCGTTTTGATCCTTGGCATCCTCCAGAAACGCGGCCACCCGGTGCGCGATCGGCCGGTATTCCACCAGCAACGCCTTCAAGGCATCCAATTCGCCTTGCTTCGGTAGCCGGCCGTGCCAGAGCAGGAAGATCACTTCCTCAAAAACGGCGTGCTCCGCCAAGGTGTGAATGTCAAAGCCCTGGTAGCTTAGAATTCCCAGATCCCCGTCGATAAAGCAAATGTCGGACGAAGTCGCGACAATGCCTTCCAGTCCTGCTCCTGCTGTGACCGCCATGATTGGTTGCTAGCTCCTCTTCTTTTAGCGCGGACGCGCTTCACTTGGACGATGAAGTGCTCCAGGTTGAAATATTATTCTAGCGCGGACCGCCTTCGCCTAACCGCGTTGATTTTTTACACCGATCCGCGGCCATCGGGCGTCTGGATAGAAAGCATCTGTGATTATGAAAATTGCGTTCTGGATATCTCTGTGCGGTTTGGCGCTGTCCAGCAAAGACATTCCCAGCGGAAAACTGGTGGTAAAGGTGGAGGGCGCCCGGAACGGCAAAGGTCTGATCCGGGTGGCGCTTTGGAACCAATCCGGTGGATTTCCCGTGGACCCGCGCAAGGCTCTGACCGGTGCATCGACTGCCATCGTTGATGGGGAAGCCGTTGTCACCTTTCAGGACATTCCCGCGGGTTCGTACGCGGTCTCGGCCTACCACGACGAGAACCAGAACGGCAAACTGGACATCAACATGGTTGGAATTCCCAAAGAAGAGTACGGATTCTCAAATGGCGCGCGGGCTAAGATAGGCCCCCCCTCCTTCGCCGCCGCCCGCTTTTCCTTCGACGGAACCGATGCCACCATCCAGGTTACGATTGCCATGTTTACGTTTTGAGAAGCCCCCGTTAAATTAAGGACTTGAAACCGCACACTCACGCGCGCGCTGCAAGCAGCGTTCCGAGCCACGACCGTGCGCGCGTGTTTCGATAGTTT
>JBBQUE010000159.1:0-6731 GCA_038212805.1 Bryobacterales bacterium
TCGCTGGATCACTCCCTGCTCACCCGCCTGATGGACGAGAATTCCAAGCTGCCGGAACCGCTGGATGCCAAGCACGTCACCATGCGCGCCATCGTGGTGAGCGCTCTTGATTCCGCCCGCGCCGCCGAACAGTACGGCCTGGGCCGGGACCGCATCATTCTCAGCGCCAAAGTCAGCGGCGTCCAGGACCTGATTCTGGTCTACCGCATGTTGGCAGCCGAGTGCGATTATGCGCTGCATCTCGGCCTGACCGAGGCTGGCTTGGGTGCCAAGGGAATCGTGGCCACTACGGCTGCGCTGTCGGTGCTATTGCAGGAAGGCATCGGCGATACCATCCGGGCCTCGCTGACTCCGTTGCCGAACGGCGACCGCACCGACGAAGTGATCGTCAGCCAGCAGATTCTGCAATCCCTGGAACTGCGCAGCTTTACTCCCCAGGTTACTGCTTGCCCTGGCTGTGGACGTACCACCAGCACTTTCTTCCAGGACATGGCTGACCAGATCCAGACTTACCTGCGCGAACAGATGCCTATCTGGAAAGGCCACTACGCCGGAGTGGAAGAGATGAAGGTGGCTGTGATGGGGTGCGTGGTGAACGGCCCCGGTGAATCGAAGCATTCGAACATCGGCATCTCATTGCCCGGCACGTTCGAGGAGCCAGTGGCCCCCGTTTATATCGATGGCCGCCTCGCCCTCACTCTGCGAGGCGACCACATCGTAGCCGAATTCATCGTGCTGCTGAACAACTACGTCGAGCGCAAATACGCCGCGGAACCCGTTCTGGTCTAACTTAAGACCTGGAACACGGCCGGAACCGCAGCCGGAATCTCGCGCCGGGCCGGAACCTGCAAGTCAGGCATTGGCTTGCCCGTAAACAACCGCCGCGTCGGCTTGGCCAACCGGCTGGCCCACGAACTGGACCGGCTTCGGCGAGCGCTGTCCGTCGAGATCCCGGTATTGGCATACATCTGCCTGTACAACCGCGAAATCAGCACGAATGCCAGCCGCCCCTTCAGTGACTTGATACAGCTTGACCGGCCCCAGATTGCCTTCAGGCTATAGAAGCCGTCCCAAACACCCTGGGTCCGCTGCCGGATCTCATCCGAGCTCATGGCCGGATGCGGGCTGAACATCTTTGGCCGGACCGCCGCCGGAATCAACCAATACCGCGTCAGCGGAATGCCCGCCACCTTCTCCGGGTCGGGCCCCAGGGCCTTCTCCCACTTCTCGAAGTCCACTGTCCCGGGGAAAGGGGTCAGCATTACAAATTGCGCGAACGTGATCCCGGCGCGCTTGGCCATCTCCTGGGTAGCTTCAAACGTGGCGGGACGGTCGCTGGGCAGCCCGAAGATAAAGCTGCCCAGCACGTGGACACCGTGTTTGCGGAAGGTTTGCAGGCGCGTGATCAGCTCTTCGCCGCTGCAGTTGAAGTCCTTGAATACATTCTTCAGGCCCTCTGGCGTCACGGCTTCCACGCCCACTAGCGCGCCCTTGATATTGGCGGTCCGCATGGCGTCCAGAAAGTCCGTATCTTCCGCCGCTTCCATGGTGATCTGGGTGAAGAACACCATGTCCTTGGGAAGCGCCGCCAAGCGCTCCATCAACTCAAAGCGTTCCTTGCGAATGCCGCGCAACTCTTCGAGCTTGGCCAAGTTGCCTTGGCGCTCAGCCAGCTTAAGATCGGTCAGCGTCACCGGATAGAAGTTGTCATCCGCCAGCGCGATAAACCGGAAGCCCAGCCGTCGCAGTTCCACAATCTCTCCGATCACCGGATCGGTCGCCCGTTGCCGGGGCTTCTGCCCATCGGTCCGCCAAACGGAACAGAACGAACAGTGCTTGGCGCACCCGCGCACGGTCTGCACGGACGCCCACATGTAGCGTTCCTTAGGCATCAGATCCCAGCGGGCCGGAAGGAATTCGTTCGCGCCCACCCGTCCGCCATCATAGATTCGTTTGGAATGTCCGGCCCGGTGGTCGTTCAGCGCAATGCCCCAAGCCACGTCGCCGTCGCCCTTCACCACCACGTTAGCCGCGCCGAGTTCGAACGATTCCTCGGGGTAAAGCGTCGCGTGAATGCCGCCGTAAACCACATGGGCACCCCGTTCGCTGGCTTCCCTGCCGAGCGCATATCCGCGCAAGGCATTACCAGTGTGGATGCCAATGCCGATGACGTCGCCCGGCTGGAGGCTTTCCATCACGAAAGGCTCCAGGGTTTCATCGCAAATCAGGGGATCGCCGAAAGAGGCTGGCGTAGCCGCGGCCAAAACAAAGAGCCATCGCGGGGTAATTACCGCAGTCCCGAAGGCAGTGTCGCTCGGGTTCACCAAATGTACGCGCATTTGTCTCCGTTTCATCCTCCGCGAACTGGACCGACGTCTGTTGGTCCGGCTTGGAGCGAGACTGCAGGTAGCGCGCCACGGAGTGGCTTTCAGTCTATCAGGTTTTGCCGGGCTAGAATACCGGACAAGTCTTTCTTATCTTCCCCGGGCTCCGCCGCCGCTGCTGGCTGCCGGTGCGCCCGCGCTCCCCGTGCTGGCCCCACTGCTGGCCGCGCCGCGAGCTCCGCCTCCGACACTGGCACCTGCTCCGGAAGACATGGAAGGCGCGCTATAACCGCCGCGTGCCGACCCGAAATCGCCGCCGGAGATCCCCGCGCTGGGGGTGGCCGCACCAAATCCAGTATTGCCCACCGTACGGTTGGAATGCGAGGCCGCAATAGCGGAATTGCCCCCAACATTGCCCCCACCATTGCGCGCCGGACCGCTGGCTCCGTTACCGCCGTAACTGCCGTAACTGCCACCGCCGCCACCATAGTAGTTGTTGTACAGGTTCGGCAGGTAATAGCGGTTGAACGCGTATGGGCTCCAATAGTTATAGCCGAACGGGCTGTAAGCAATTCCACCGAAAGGCACAAAGGTGTACATGCCAAACATCGGGTTGTAGGTCCAGCCTCCGTTGCCCATGTAAGACGACCACATGCCCCCACCGTACGATGCGCCATTCGAAAGCGAACGCGCGGCTGCCATGTTCGCAGTGGCCAGATAGCCCGACCGGCGGCTGCTCCAGCGCATCAGCTCGTCCCCCACTTTGGCGTCGAACTTGACGGCCATCAGCATCCCGTTCAGCTGGGTTTCCTTGCCTTTTTTCAGCGTCAACTGCCCGGAAGGTCCGGTTACCACGGCCTCGCCTTCAAACACCCGGAGGCGCGAGGGCTCAGTGCTGAAAGAGTACAGGCCCGGCTTCGGAAAGGTGGTAGTGGAGCCCTGGGCTATCACCATAACCTGGTTTCCCTTCATCTGTGCCGTGGCGTCTTTTCCGCCGTCCACGGATTCAATCACAATCTCGCCCTGCAGCAATTCCAGCCGGGTGTCGCTCAGCTTGGTATTGATCATGCGGATAGCGCTGTTCTCACCCATGCGGAGAACCGTGCCAGGGACTAGGAGAACCTCGGCCCGGCCTTCCGAAGTCCGCAGCGTTTCGTTGGCTTTCACTGAGGGAAACTGGCCGAATTTCAACTCCAAGGCCTTGTCCCCAATGAACGCGCTGCCATCCACGTAATGGACCACGCCGGAATTTACTGAGACCACGGATTGACCGAAGGCGGAAACAGCCAACGAGCCAAAAACCAGGCCTGCCAATGTGAGACGCATAAAGGTACTCCCCACCATGAGTTTAACAGAGTTTAAGTGGAGGCACGATATCCAAACGATTCGTGTAACATGATCCGAGGAGCCATCCATGTCGTTACAACCAGAGCAAGCCAAGTTTTTGCTGAGTGTTTTTATCCCCCAGGTGAAGAGGGAGTATGCCACTACCCTGAAAGTCCTGCGGGCCGTCCCTGCCGATAAGCCCGATTACCAGCCGGATCCACGCAGCATGAAAGCGCTGGATCTGGCCTGGCACCTCGCTTCCGCGGATTGGTTTTTCGTAACCGGCGCCGCCAATGGAGAGTTTCCCAAGAGCGACGGCAAGCGCCCGGAAAACGTTACCAACGCCACTCAGGTGGCCGAGTGGTACGCCGAAAACTTCTCCAAGGCGCTCGATTCGGCCACAGGCTTAACCGGTGAGCAACTCCTGAAACAGATTCCGTTCCACACTTTCAACGAAACCGCGCTGAGCTATCTGCAACTCATGCTCTCCCATTCCATTCATCATCGCGGCCAGCTTTCCACTTATCTCCGGCCCATGGGAGGCAAAGTACCGGCCATTTATGGAGGCAGCGCCGACGAGCCCGCGCATTAATCTGCCAGATTTTTATCCGATCTGGCAAACTACGATCATACTTGCCAGATCAGCCCGCCCCATGGCATAATAAATTCATGATGACAGCGACAGTACGGAAAATGTCGGCGGTCGACCCCTCCGGCCGGGTTTTGGTTCCCTCGGAATGGCGAACCGCCTTGAATCTCAAGCCCGGCACGGAGGTAGTCCTCATGAAGCACAGCGGCTCCATCGAGATCATGACCCGCGAAGAAGTACTCCGCCGGGTGCAGGCTTTTGGCGCGGGACTCGCGGTTCCGGGCGTTTCGGCGGTAGACGAATTGATCGAGGAGCGCCGGAACCAAGCCCGCCAAGAGCATGGCAGCTGAGATTGTTGCCGACGCCTCGGCTCTTCTGGCCTATGTGTTTGCGGAGCCCGGGGCCAGCGTGGTGGAAACATGGCTGCGGCAAAAAGCAATCTGCGCCAGCACCGTGAATATCGCGGAAACCGTTTCCAAATTAGCCACCCGGGGTGCCGTGCCATCGGTCGCCTGGATGCACGTCCAGATGCTGGAAGTGGAACCGATCGACTATAGCTTGGCCATCGCCGAAGTCAGTTGTGAGTTCGCGCTTCTGGCCAGGACCCATGGCATCTCATTCGCGGATCGTGCCTGCGTGGCCACGGCCCTGGTGTGCGGCCTGCCGATGCTGACCGCTGACCGCGTTTGGCAGCAGGCATTCCCCTCCGGCATCGACATCCGTCTGATCCGCTAGCCGGACGAATATCCAGTATCATTGAGACATGTTAACGGTAGAAGAATCCCATCTGCCTCTCACCATCACGGTACCGGGAATCACGGACGCTCAGTTCCAGGAATTGTGCGAGCGGTACGAAAACTATAGTGTTGAGTACACGGCCGAGGGAGATCTACTGGTCATGCCGCCTACCGATCCCGAGACAAGCTACCGAAATCTGGAGATCGCGGCCCAATTGAGGGATTGGGCACGATCAGCCCGTCTGGGTTGGCCCACTGAATCGAGCGCGGGATTCCATCTCCCCAACGGAGCGCGGCTTTCGCCCGACGCCGCCTGGATCTCGCACACCCGCCTGCGCCAAAAGCCCAATTGTCCCGAATTCGTGATCGAACTGCTGTCACCCACCGACCGCCGCAACAAGACCCACGCCAAAATGCAGGAGTGGATCGCCAACGGAGCTCTGTTGGGCTGGATGATCGACCCCAAGACCCAAACCGTAACCATCTATCGCCCCGATTGCGAACCCGAAACCCGCACCAACCTGACGGAATTGGCGGGCGAGGGGCCAGTCGCGGGCTTCGTGCTGGATCTAAAACCGGTCTGGGAGCCGGTGTAAACTACTTCCGCCGGATCCGGTAATCCTCCACGATCGGCATCCGCACCAGCCGGCACATCTCAAATAACCGGGACCGCGCCCGCATCCCAATCCGCTCCTCCAGAAAATACTTTCCATGAATATCTTCCTGCAACCCCGACCCGCGCTTGTCCCCAGCCTCCGGATCCCGCAGGTTGGTGGTGATAATTGTGGATTTCTTGTTATTGCAGCGGTGCGTCACAATCGAAGTCACGGTATCTTCCACCCAATCGGTCACGCGGTGGGCGCCTAGATCGTCCAGCAACAGGATATCGGTGTCCAGCGCAGTCCGGTAAGCCTCGCGGTCCATGGTCCCGGATGCCTGATCATAGCCACTGCGGATCCGGTCCAGCAGGTTCTGGAAATCGAAAAACACGCCTTCAAACCCGCGCGCCATCAACCCCCGGAGTGCGGCCACGGCCAAATGCGTCTTCCCAGTTCCGGGCGGACCCATGAACAGCAGCCCAGGCTTGGGAACGTTGGGAAACTCGCGCACGAAGCTGCGCACGGTAATCACCACCGTGCCCAAACCCGTGCGCGCAGTGGGGTTATCCGCGGGTAGCACGAAGCTATCCACCGACGCATTGCGATAAAGCAGCGGAATATTCGAACGTTCCGCAATCCGTTTCTCCCGGCCCACGCTGGCGCACTCGCACCGGTCGGCCGCTGAGATTCCATCGCGCTCCGTGATTTTCCAGCCGCTGCCGCCGCAGTGGGGACAACTTTGGTCTGACATGCGCTTTTATGGTATCCGATCGGCTATCGGCGACAATCAAAGGAACACCGCATGACCGACAATCCGACCTTTAATGAACCCAGATTGACCCTGTACCGGATCTACACCAAGCGCGGAGATACCGGCGATGCCAGCCTGGTGGGGGGGCAACGTCTCCCCAAAGATGCGCTCCGGATCGAATGCTACGGCACCGTGGATGAACTCAACGCATTCCTGGGCATGGCTTGCCTCAGTGCCGAAGAAAACATCCCCGCCTTGGGGGTAATCCTCCGGCGCATCCAGCACGAACTGTTTAACCTCGGCTCCATATTGGCCACGCTCCCGCATGACGTTCATCCGAAACAGCCGCGTGTCACTCCCGTTGAAGTTGAGCAACTGGAGCACGAAATCGACGCCGCCAATGTG
>JBBQUE010000160.1:0-6715 GCA_038212805.1 Bryobacterales bacterium
ATCTGGGGGCGGCGGGTGCGGTGTTGAACGGATGCTCACGGGATACGCGGGGGATATTGGAGCTGAATTTCCCGACGTTTTCGCTGGGCCCGTATGCTCAGGATCAGCGGCAGCGCGGGCAGGTGGTGGATTTCCGGATCACGATCGAGGTCGGCGGGGTGAAGGTTGCTCCGGGCGATATAGTGTTTGGGGACGTGGACGGGGTGCTGGTGATCCCGAAAGCGGTGGAAGCGGAAGTGCTGACCCGGGCGCTGGAGAAGGTGGATAAGGAAAACCTGGTGCGGGCGGCGATTGAGCGGGAAGGAATGAGCGCAGTGGAAGCGCTGGCTAAGTTTGGAGTGATGTAGCTAGGTACGACTTTTTCGTGGAACTGGCGGAAACGGTGATGGAGGCGATCGAGAATTTCAAGGGGCGAAGGCCGCCCACGCATCCGTCTCCGGCAGGCGACAATTCATTGTTGCGGCCCTCGAAAAAACGAAGCCAACGGGCTAAGGGCCTGTAACAGACCGCTTGCTAACGCGCGCGGCTCGGCAAGCTTTTCCGAGCCGCGACCGTTAGGAAGCGTTTGGCATAATTATTTCGTGATGACCCCTAGGGTTTAAATGGAACGAACCTGGGACCATCGTCAAGGCCATCGATCCGGATCATCTGGGGCTTCGCGGCGACGGCGCGCTGGACCTGATCCTGCGGCATACGCAAACTCATGATTACATTGGCATGGTCAGTGGACACGTGGAGTTTACCGGCCCAGTCCTTGGGGTTCTGAGCGGCTAAACGAACCTGACCCTTCAGGTTGGTTTGCAGCGTTTCAGCGGCGCGCTCGTCTTCGGTTGTCATGGTTAGGTCGATCGCTAAACCATCCCGCACCGAGATGCCAGCCTCAAAGGCTTGGGTTCGTTCCGACAAAGTCTTACCGAACAGACTGGCGAGCATGAAGTTCTGCATGGAACCGGAGTCGCTGAGGAGCGCCCAGCAATCGTAGCGGGCGTCGAGCGATTGGGCTTTTTGTAAAAACGAACCCGATTCCTCCTGGCGGGGAAGACGGGAACGCTCAATGGTTGAGAACAGCGACGCCGGGTCTCCGATCAGGATGAGTTGATCCGTCAGCAAAGCGAAGGCGGGATCAGCGGACCCTCTCGCTTTGGGACGGAACACCGGCGTGCCTGAGAACATTTGTTTGACCATCCCCTGATGGGCCAAGGCGGTTTCCACCTGCTTCTGGTCAAAGACTCCGCGAACCGCGATGAGCAAAGGCGGTTCGCCGGTTCCGGCGCTGCCCGGCGACGAGATCAGGATCTGTTGCACATCCTTGTTGAAATCGACGCCGGGGATTTCGAGATCGCCGATCCAGCGTTCGCGCAACCAGGGACCAACCTCGGAGTTTTGCACGACCGCCCACTGGATACCAATGAGAGCTTTGGAGTTGGGATGGATGAGCTGCCAGGGGGTGGCGTCCTGAGCAAAACTTGCAGCGGCCCAGACGAGGAGGGCGATGGAGGAGATGATTCGCGCCATGTATTCCTTCTATCGGCGGAAATCCCTGCTTACATAAGACGTGAACCCGCAGATTTTTGAAGATTATCAACCCACCAAAGATCTTACCCAAGCGGCCACCATTCCGGCGCGCTGGTGTACGGATCCGGAGTTCCTGGGGTACGAATGGGAACAGGTGTTTGCCAGGACGTGGGTGATCTGGTAGAAGAACCGTTAGTGGTGGCGCGGAAAGGACGGGGAACTGCGTGCGTTTTCTAACGTTTGCCGGCTGCTGAGCCAGCCCGGTGCCGGGCTTGAGGGAGACGATGGGAGATATCCCTGGAGAAGTGGCCGGGATAGGCTGTCCGGTGGATGAACTGCGGTTCGCCGAGCGGCGGGATTACGTAATCGATTGCAATTGGAAGGTGTATATCGTATCGATAATTACCTGGAGGGCTACCACGTGCCAGCAGCCCGCCCTGGCCTGCATAAGACTTTGTGTGACTGGGGGAAGGCGCTTTATCCGGACAACTTGAGCAGCCATAGTATTGTACCGATAGGTCCGGATAAAACGCTGGCGATGAGATTCAGCAGGAAGATATCAGGATATGTGAATCGGTGCAGCGGGGGCTGCGGTCGGCCAATTACCGGCAAGGACGGTTTTCGGTGAAGCGAGAGAATGGAGTACACCACTTTCATCTGCTGCTGCATGAGTTTCTAACAGCTCCGCCGATAGCAGGACGAAAGTAATCCAGAGCAGGTCAGCCAGCAGGAGATGAGTTAACTGCACGGGCACGGGGGCCATGAGGACCAGATTCAATCCGCCGAGCACGATTTGGCCGGTGGTGATAAGCACCAGGCCTTGGGCCAGTTTCTTCACGGTTGGGCGCGCGGCTTGGGACGACATGATGCTGCCGCCCAGGATAAAGATATAGACGCCGAGCATGACCGCAAACGCCGGATGGAAGATGCGGAGCTTTACGAAGGGGTGGGAGGCGGGATCGAAGTCCTGGCGCATACCTTCGGCCAGGGTGGCAGTGTGGAAGAGCGTATCGCCCAGGGCGGTGATGGCTCCGGTGATGCCAATCAGGAATATGCCCAGCGCGGCGACGGCTAGGAGGGCTCGCAGTTTCGGACTGGCGGCGGTCCAGGCCAGGTGCGGACGGGTGGCGTAGCGCGCCGTGAGGGCGAGCGCACCGACTAATAGAAGCGTGTTGGTGAGGTGGAGACCGAGAGAATAGCCGCGTGCAATCGATTGATTCGCCGCGACATGGCCCAGCAACACCAGACCTGCGCCGAGCAGCCCTTCCGTTAATTCGAAAACCAGGGACCAGGCGGCCAGCCGTCGCACGATGTGGCCGGCGGGGAAGGTACGCAAGGCATAGACGACCAGGCCGATGACCAGAAGCAGGGCCATGCCGCTGGTGACGCGGTGGCCGAATTCGATGAGCGTTTTGGTTTCGGAGGAGGGTATTGCGGAGCCGTTGCAAAGCGGCCAGTGTTCTCCACAACCGGCGCCGGCACCCGTAGCCCGGACGACAGCTCCCCAGAGGATGACCAATATGTTGACTATGAGGACGAACCAGGCATAGCGTGCGAAACGGGGGGCCATATATTCACGCTAGCATTACTGGCGTTGGCCGCCGGCGGCGATCAGAACTTGGCCGGTTATCCAACCGGCGTCGTCGGAGGCGAAGAACACAGCGGCGCGGGCGATATCGCCGGGTTGGGCAATGCGTCCAAGCGGGGTTTGGGATTCCACCATCTTGCGGAACTCGCCTTCGGCGAATCCGACGGCGTGCAGGCCCTCAGTTTCCACCATGCCGGGGTTCAGCGAATTGACGCGGATCTTGCGGGGTCCGAGTTCGCGCGAAAGTACGATGGTGATGGCGTCGACAGCGGCTTTGGAGGCGCTATACACGGATGCAGTGGGAACCGGCATGGGCCCGACGATGGAGCTGATGTTGAGGATGGAACCGCCTTCCGGGCCGATCAGCTTGACCGCTTCCTGGGTGGTGAGCAATAAGCCTAAGACGTTGAGATCGAACTGTTTATGGAAGTGATCGGAGGTGATGGTTTCGAGCGGAAGGAAGTCGTAAATGCCGGCGTTATTGACGAGGATATCGAGCTTGCCGTAGGCCTTTTTGGTTTCGGCAAAGAGATGGACGATGTCAGGTTGCTTCGATACGTCGGCTTGGACCGCGATGGCTTTGCCACCCTTGCTGGTGATGCGATGAACTACCGCGTCCGCGCCTGTTTTGCTGCTGGCGTAATTAACGACGACGGATGCGCCATCGGCGGCGAGATGTTCCGCGATAGAGGCTCCAATGCCTTTCGAAGCGCCGGTGACAACAGCTACTTTCCCTGTGAGTTTGCTCATTTGATTTCCTCTGGCTGGTACGGCACTTTCACATCTGCCTAAGTGATGAGCGGTTTAGGGGATCGGATGCACGTTCGATGAATTCAAGTTTATGCAGGCCGGCGAGGAATATCCCCGCAATAGGAAATTTCCGGTCGATTCTTATGGGCTGCATGGCCGAGGCCAGTGATCGGCCTTACGATCACTGGCTGCCAGTTAGTCGGGCCCCGCCTTGTTACCGGTGAAACCCCCGGGCGATGCTTTGTGGCGATGCCTTTCCAGCGTGATTTCGATGAGGCTTACGAGAGAGGAATCTGTCTGGTTAGCGTCATCCTTCCACTTTGCAGTTTCCAGAACGACTGGACTCGATTCGTCTGACGCCTACCGCGTTGCAGCACTTAGTGTCCAAAGATATTCCGTAAATCCCGCGATGTTTCGAAGTCTGTACGTACCGCCGCGAGTCTGCTACAAAAGCAACATCCATCCGTACTCACAGGCCACTCCGGGTGAATGTGAGAATCAATTCGATGTCAGCCCGTCCGTGCTGGGCGGCCCCCTCGGACAAGTGCTGCCGGGAGGCCGGTCAGGAAGTTGTGGCGATGCGTTAAAACTCGATCTTGGCCACGAGTTGGATCTGGCGCGAGGTGGTGATGGTGGAGCTGATGGAGCCCGATGCAGCGGCGCCCAGCGTGATGTTCGGCAGCGAGAAGTTGGCGCGATTCAGGATATTGAAACCTTCGCCGCGGATCTGGAACTTCACGCGCTCCGTAATGGGAATGTTTTTGTGGATGGCGAAATCCACGGTCTGAAGCCCCGGTCCACGCAGGATGTCGTAACCGGAATTGCCCAGCTGATACGGGGCCGGGATATCAAAAGCGCGGCCCGTATCGGTGGGGCTGATGCTGGTGTTGAACCAGCGCTGAATAGTCCGCTGGCTCTCGGGCAAAGACCCGCTGCCGATGCGGTTGGGCAGCTGGAAGTTCCCATTGTTCAAGCCATTGCTGGCCAGGTACGGCGTAAACGGCAGCCCGGATTGCAAGGTGATAATCGTATTCAACTGCCATCCGCCGACGATGCGATCCATGATTCCGTTGGCGGACGCCATATACTTCTTGCCTTTGCCGAAGGGCAGTTCGTAGAGACCGCTAAAGACGAACCGGCTGGCGATATCGAACGACGACAGCCCGCGCGCGGAAGCGATATTGTTGATGTCCTGATACTGGGAAGACACGCTGGGACGGTTGCGCTGGCCGCTGGATCCGGCGATGGCGTTATCGAGCGACTTGGCCCAGGTGTAAGTGGCCAGGAAATCCAGCCCGTTCGAGAAGCGCTTCGAGAGCTTGTTTTGCAGTCCCTGGTAATTGGAATCGCCATAGAAGCCGAAGTAGTTGATGGTGGGCACATTGCTCAGTGCCTGAATGGGCCGGCGGGCCGACAGGGCAGTGGAGCCGGGGCTGGCCTGATTCAGGTTGTAGGTAGAGAACAGATGCGAGCCATGCGTGCCCACAAAGGCGGTCTCAAGCAGCAGACCGGAAACAAGCTCGTGCTGCACGCCGAGGGACCACTGCTGCGAACGCGGCGTGTGGGTATCGAGTTGAATGGCAAAGAGCGATCCGCCGACCGCGTTCAGCTTGGCCGCGGTATTCAGAATAGTGGGCACCGGGATGGGCAGGCCATCCGCGATATTGCGGCCCACGAAGATGCTGCCGGGCACGAAGGCCTGGGTGGGCATGAAGGGCGGGTTGCGGCCAATTGCGCCTTGTCCGGCATAATGCACGCTGACGTAATGCAGGCCGTAGGAACCGCGCAGGACGGTGCGGCCGGACTTGGTAAGGCTGTAGGCGAATCCCAGGCGCGGGGCGAAGTTGGTGGGATCGGTCTTGCGGCCAGCGGTGCCACCGATCAGGCTGAGCGCGGGATTGGCGGAGTCGAAATTAAAATTCGCGATGCGGTCGTGCGCTTCGGTGAGTGGCTTGAAGAGCTCATAGCGCAAACCCAAATTGAGCGTCAGGCGCTGGCTGACTTTGAAATCGTCCTGCGCGTAGAGCGAGAATTCCCAGGCACGCAATCCGAACGGACCTTGCAACACAGTCCGCGTGATCTGCGAGGGATAACCGAGTAAAAACGATGCAATGGTGTTCCCCGTGTTGGCGACGTTCGGCTGATTGGTGAAGTTGGTATCGAAGTTGAAGAAGCCGCGCGCGGGGTCCTGCGATTCGAAGAAGTTCAGGTGCCGCCGGATGACCTGGCCGCCAAATTTCAAGGAATGACGCCCGATGATATTGGTGACGTTTTCATTGAGCTGGTAGTTGGTGTTCTGCGAAATGGTCGGGATGGGCGTGATGTTGCCCAGGAACTGATAGCCGGTGGGGCGGATGCCAATCAGACCGCCAGAATAGGGCGGTACGGCGTCGTTAATGCCGCTAATGCCGAAGCCTTGGGCAGAGTTGTACTGCAGGTTCTTCGGTACGGCATGCAGGTCGAAACGCGAGAAGCCCACGCGGAATTCGTTCACGATGCGCGGGCTGAAGACGTGGGTATCGCTGATCACCGCGCCCCATGTCACCAGGTTAAAATCCGCACTGTCGGCACCTTGCGTGTTGTCGGCGCCCGCGTACGGCCCGATCGGGACGGTGCCATTGGCAGGCGCAGGCAGCGCGCCGGGCAGGCTGGTGACGTTTTGGCCGCGGCTGAAGCGCGCGAACAGGTTGTTCTTGGACGTAACGATTTTGTCGCTGCGGACGTTGAACGCGTCGTCGTTCTGATACTTGGAGGGCGAATAGAAAAAGTTATTCACCACGGTGCCGGATACGTTGGGGTCGGGATAGAGGTTCACCAAAGAGCGCGCCACGGACGAGATCCGGTTGGCGGGAATGGTGTTGT
>JBBQUE010000161.1:0-6704 GCA_038212805.1 Bryobacterales bacterium
ACGGTCAAAGCCAAGGCGATTATTACCGCTTTCTACGGCAGTGGACCCAAGCGGTCGTACTTCGCGGCCTGTTCGAATGGCGGACGCCAGGCGCTGATGGAGGCGCAGCGCTATCCAGGCGACTACGACGGCATCATAGCGGGTGCGCCCGCCAACGACTTCACGCATGTCGCCGCCGGGTTCTTCTGGAACGAACTGGCACTGCTGAAGGACCTCGCGAGCTACATACCCGCGGCGAAACTGAAGGCGATTGAGAAAGCAGCGCTCGCCGCGTGCGACGCGCAGGACGGATTGGCGGACGGATTGATCAACGATCCGCAAAGTTGCCACTTCAATCCGTCGGTGTTGCTGTGCAGCGGTGCCGATTCCGAAAGCTGCCTCACCGCGCCCCAGGTTGCTGCGTTGAAGAAGATCTATGCAGGCCCAAAGAATGCCAAGGGCAAGCAAGAGTACCCGGGGTTCGTACCGGGCGGTGAGACTGGCGGCGGGGGCTGGACCGGATGGATTACAGGCGCTGCGCCGGAGAAGGGATTGCAGTTTTTCTTCGCTACGCAAATGTACCGCAACATGGTGGTTGAGAAAGCGGACTGGGACTATAAGACGTTTGACCAGGAAGAGGATAGCAAGCGCGTTCACGCCAAGCTGGGCGGCGTCCTCAACGCGACCAGCCCCGATCTGAAGGCCTTTGAATCGCACGGCGGCAAGCTGATTCTGTACCACGGGTGGTGCGACGCCGCGCTGACGCCGTTGAACACCATCAACTACTACAAGCGCGTGGTCGCGACGCTTGGAAAGAAGAAGGCGGGCGAATCCGTACGGCTTTACATGGTTCCTGGAATGCAGCATTGCGGCGGCGGACCCGGCCCAAATCGCTTCCTGGCAATCTGGACGGATCCGCAGCACGACATGGAACTGGCGCTGGAAAAATGGGTAGAGGAAGGCGTTGCGCCGGGTCCGGTCATCGCGGTCCGGAATCCCGATGCCAGCTCGCCTTCACAGGTTGTCCGGACACGGCCACTCTGCCCTTACCCGCAGCTTGCAAAGTACAGCGGCGCGGGAAGCATCGAAGACGCCGCCAACTTTAGCTGCGCGGCCGGCTCCCCCAAAAGCCGTGTATCCCCGGCCGTGAGGTAACCTGAAACTATTTGGCGTTGGGAGTATCTCTTAGAGGGGAGAACTCGCATGAAAAACAGTGTCACGGTACGCTTTCTGACTGGGCTGCTAATGGCTTCGGCCTTGTTTGGAGCCTCAGCAGATACCGCGCAAAAGCGCTTGATGAAGGAAGTACGCCATGAACTCATCATGCTTCCTTACTACGGCGTGTTTGATAATCTGGCTTACAAGGTGGAAGGCGGAAAGGTCACACTTTTCGGCCAGGTGACCCGTCCCACTTTGAAGTCCGACGCCGAGAATGTGGTGAAGCGCATTGAAGGTGTGGAGTCAGTGAATAACAAGATTGAGGTTCTGCCTCTTTCGCCCAATGACGACCGCATCCGGCGCGCTGTTTACCGGGCCATCTATTCGCGGCCGGGTTTGGACCGCTATGGCTTGATGGCGGTTCCTTCGATCCATATTGTTGTGGCTAACGGGAACGTGACTCTTGAGGGTGTGGTAGCGAACCAGGGCGATAAGAACCTGGCAAATATCTCGGCTAATGGTGTGGAGGGGGTGTTTTCGGTGGTTAACAACCTGGCACTCGATAAATAGCAGAGGTGGGACAGGCCGCGCGGCCTGTCCCACCCGGATTAGTCCGCTTCAGTAACTGGCGATGGAACTAAATGCTCGGCCACGAACCAGACCTGCAACTCGTTCAACCGCAGCACGTTACTAACCAGGAGATCGTTGGTTCCCGGATCGCCGTTGTGATTCGCGACATCCGCGCCTTCGCGGGCGGCCACGATGATTAATTCATGGGCCTCCAGCAAACGCGAAATCTGAACTGGTACTTCCTCGCGACCGCGCGGGGGCCGCTGGATTCGGGTGAGTTCCGCAACGTCGGCGGCCATCGCGAGGCTGACGCCACCCAGCAACTGAATCCGTTCCGCAATCTGATCGACTAACTCCGACTGCTCTTCGTAGTGCTTGTCAAATAACAGGTGCAGTTGATAAAACGTAGGTCCTGCCACCTGCCAGTGATGTTTCTTGTACAGATCGCGGATGGTCATGGTATCCGCGAGAATCTGGTTCAGAATAGTGACACTCTCCGTGATTACTTTCGGCTTGAGCCCGATGGGCAGATGGATGATGCTGCCGTACTTCTGAATTTCAGCCGCGCGCTGCCCGGTGTGTGGTTCAGCGGTGACGGTTTTAGGGTTTGGGGTGGTTTTTTGCATTGGATCCTTCAACAAATCAGATGCACGTTTTGTGCCAGTTACGCTTTTGATTGGGCCGGCTCCAGCACGCCTCCCGATGGTTGGACAGCCGCTTTGACATTCTCAGGAATTTGGCGCGGCAGAAGCACGGTTACACGATGAACGCGGCCATCGTCTACCATGCGCACCGGCTGAGGGTCGGGATGGGCACCTTCCTGGATTCGGCCCACGTGAATTTCATATGTGGTGGACTTGTAACGATATTTCATTTCAAAGCCAGGCCAAGCGTCTGGAATCACAGGGTCAATCGAAAGTTGATCGCCGTGGACGCGCAATCCCAGCACCTCCTCAACCCAAATTCGATACATCCAGCCAGCGGATCCGGTATACCAGGTCCACCCGCTCCGCCCGATGTGGCCGGGCGCTGAAGATACGTCCGCGGTCACCACATAAGGCTCACCACGATACACCATGGCGTCCTCAGGGTTGCGGCTGTGTTCCACGGGGTTCATGAGCTGAAGGAGCTTCACCGCGTTGTTGCCCTGACGCGCCCGCGCCCACGCCATGGCGAGCCATAATGACCCGTGGGTATACTGTCCCCCGTTCTCGCGAACACCGGGCGGGTAGCCCATGATGTATCCAGGATGGGGTTCGGAATGATCGAAGGGGGGCGTGAAGAGCAGGATAAGCTTCTCTTTTTCGAGCACCAGCCGCTGAGCGGATGCAAGAGCCCGGCGCGCGCGATCGGAATCCGCCATACCTGAAATGACGGCCCAGGACTGGGGTAAGGAGTCAATTTGAGCCTCGGAATTTGCATGTGACCCGAGGGGAGTTCCGTTGTCAAAGAAACCGCGGAGGTACCATTCTCCATCCCAGGCAGAATTTTCCATGGCGTTGGCCAAGTTTACTGAGCGCTCACGCAGCACGGCGGCGTGCGCCGGGTCCCGCGTTTCCAGGTAAGGGACGAACATTTGGTGAACCGTGCCAAGGAACCAGGCAAGCCAGGTGCTTTCGCCGCGGCCATCCTTGCCCACTTCGTTCATTCCGTCGTTCCAATCGCCGCTGCCCATCAGGGGCAAACCGTGGGAGCCCAACCTGGCGGCGTGATCCACAGCCATCGCGCAATGCTTCCACAGCGGCGCGGTAGCGGTAGAGACGGGTGGCACGAAGACGCGCTCCTGTTCGGAGGTTTCGAGAACAGCGCCATCGAGAAATGCCACTTCTACATCCAGGATGGTTGCATCGCCGGTGACCGTGACGTATTGGGAAGCGGCGTACGCCAACCACACCAGATCGTCCGAACAGCGGGTCCGCACCCCGACTCCGGAGTCGGGGTGCCACCAGTGTTGAACGTCTCCCTCGCGGAACTGACGCGAGGCGGAGAGCAGAATCTGAGCGCGGGCGATCTCTGGACGGGAATAGAGAAGCGCAAGGCAATCCTGCAATTGGTCTCTGAATCCGAACGCTCCGCCGGATTGATAGAACGCGGAGCGCGCCCAAATGCGGCAACAGAGGGTTTGATACAGCAGCCAACCATTGAGCATGAAGTCGACCGCCAGCACGGGAGTCTTGACCTGAATCGCGGTAAGCCGGTTTGCCCACAGATGGCGCGTATTCTCGAACGCGGCTTGCACTTGGCCCGCCAGCCGGTAGCGATGCACTAGAGCCCGGACATCGGCCGTGGTGGCGACTTGGCCCAGTAGAAACACGATTTCTAACTCATTACCAGGATC
Source organism: Bryobacterales bacterium (assembly GCA_038212805.1). Taxonomy (GTDB): domain Bacteria; phylum Acidobacteriota; class Terriglobia; order Bryobacterales; family Bryobacteraceae; genus JANXQZ01. The sequence continues at coordinate 4,046 of JBBQUE010000161.1, forward strand.
GATGGACACTTTGACCTGAACGGCAGCCGCCGCATCCAACTCCGCGCCGGTCCGGTCATCGAGCCGGGCATCGGCAAGCGCCGCAGGCGATGCCATAGACCCGTTTCTGCCCAGGAACTGCGAGCGATCGCCGGAATGCGAGGCAGGCTCCGGGATGGAGGTGAGAAACGCTGAAGCACCAGCCTCGGCTCCGCTCCAAAAGCTGCGCGCGAGTACCGATCTGGATTCGGCGTCCCATTCGGTCTTCACATGCAGCTTTTGCTGCTCACGATCAGTACCCAGAACCAGGGTGGCGAAGTAAGTGGCACTCAGGTGACGCTTCCGTGAGGAATGATTGGTCAGGCGGAGCCGGCAGATCTTTACGGGATCGAAATCCTCCCCAGCCGGCGGGACGAATACGGTGAGTTCCTGGCTGATGGAATGGCTGTTGTGCTCATAAACTGAGTAGCCATGGCCATGCCGGGCGCGATAAGCGTCCTTTTCGCGGATAGGAGCCGCCGTGGGCGTCCAAACGGTCCCACTCTCTTCATCGCGCAGGTAAATGACCTCGCCTTGCGGATCGGTGACTGGATCGTTGCTCCAGGGCGTCAGCCGGTTGGCCTGGCTGTTGCCTGCCCAGGTGAATCCCAGACCGCTTTCCGTGACCAAGGTTCCAAACTTGGGCCCGGCGATTAAGTTGGACCACGGAGCCGGTGTAACACTGCCAGGTTTCAGATAGATGGCATACTCGCGGCCGTCGGGAGTGAAGCCGCCGATGCCATTAAAATACGGCAAGTCCAGGAATGGGAGAGGCCGCGAAGGTTCTTCCACGGCGGTTCCGGTGGGAACGAATGCCGGCGGCGCGCTGAACTCAGATGCCGAGGCCAACTGCTGCTGAAGAGATCCCCGGCTGCCGTAAAACACCGCGCTCGAAACGGCCAGGATCAGGTCCCGATCCCGCTCAGGCAGAGACAGCCAATCCCGCACGAAAACACCGCCGGGACGTTCTTTACCGGTTTGCAAGGAATGCGCCTCCACCAGGCGTTCCAGGATTTGGCGAAGAGGGCGATCATAGCTGGGATCTTCCTGGTTGGCAATCACCAGATCGGCCTTGAAGCCGCGGGTGCGCCAGTACGTGTGGGCCAGAAGCAACTCGCGAATCAGCGGGAGATTACGCTCTTCCCCGACCAGTACCGTGAAAATGGGGAGGTCGCCGGAAATTCCATGAGACCAGAGATTCTGCTGGCCCAGGCGGTTCCGCAACAGACGGTCATCGGGCGGCCGAAGCCGGGCATTCGGATAAAGAAGATGACTGGCAAGTTCCTGGAAACGTTGCGCGGCGGGAGCGCCAATTCCCAGATAGCGGAATTCCAGCTGGGCGCGGGTCCAAGCCATTTCGAAAGCGCGGCCGATGGATTCACGCCGCGAGTACTTTTCGATCAATGCCATTAGACTGGCACGGGAGTGCGCGGCCAAGGTAACGAAGGTAAGCTCAACCTGCTCGCGGGCATCGAGGGCAAGACGGCAACGCAGGCTGAAGACGGGATCGAGTACGGATCCGGTTGAGCCGGACAAGTCACGTTTCAAAGCGTCAGGCGAAGATACGCCATTGCCTCGTCCCAGAAAGCGCTCGCGATCAGTCTCAAACTGGAGCGGACCCGGCGAACCAACCAATAATTGCGCGCACCAGACTTCCGGGTCGTTGGCAGACCGCGGGCGGCGGTGAGCAATCAGCGCCCGGCCCTCAAGGCATTCGGTGACCACAAAAATCTTGGCAAATGCGGGATGGGCCCGGTCCGCATCACGGCTGGTGAGGACGATCTCGGCATAGCTGGTAAATTCGATCTGCCGGGTGCGAAGCGTGCGGTTAGTTACCGTGACCCGGCGCAGTTCCACGTCGTCCTCCGGGGCCACGGTGATTTCGGTGATGGTTTCGATTCCCAGCACGCGACGCTGGTACTCGACCTTATCAATGCCGAACCGTACGGAGGACGTTCCCAGCTTGCCGCCTACGGGCTGATAGGTAGCTGACCAGACGGTGGCTGAACGCATGTCGCGGATGTAAATAAAACTGCCCCAGGCATCGGTAGTTACGTCGGAGCGCCAGCGAGTGAGGTCGATACCTTCGAAACGGCTGTAACCGCTGCCGGCATTGGTAAGCATGAGAGCATACTTTCCATTGCCCTGCAGGTGGGCGCGAGGTATCGACGTATCGTCGTCCCAGGTACGGTTAGCGGGTTCGTCGGCGATAGTGACGCGCATGGGAGTTTGAATGGATTCCACTCGCAGCCTGGCGGGCCGGGTGATCGGGATGCGTTCAAACAAAATGGATTCAATGGCGCACACACGCCGGTCCTGGTGAAAGCGGCGTTGCATGATGCCACCCGAAAGCGCGTTATTCAGCGCGATCAGGCTCATGCCCTGGTGGTGGGCCATATACGTGTAAACCACCACGCCGCGGTCGCCCTCGGGTTTGTTGGTGCGGGTATAGTCGATGGATTCGTAGAATCCCATGGGGCCCGTAAGACTTAGTTCCTGCATTCTCCGCAGGTTCTGCAGGGCAGCCGGGGAGTTCATCGGCAGCGCCAGCATGGTGGCATATGGGGCAACCACAACCTCATCCTCTAGACCGGGCTCCAGGCCAAGGCCCGGAACTCCGAAGGCATGATACTGATAGATC
>JBBQUE010000162.1:0-6704 GCA_038212805.1 Bryobacterales bacterium
CATATCTTTTAAGCTATGGACCGCTAAATCAATGTCGCCGCGCAGCAGGGCGTCCTCGATCTCTTTGGTGAACAAGCCCTTGGAGCCCACCATTGAGAGCGCCACGTCCAACACTTTGTCGCCGGTGGTATGGATGATTTCAATGCGCGATTCCTGCCCCAGTTCCGCCAGCCGGGCCTGCACCCAGCGGGATTGCCAGAGCGCCAACTGCGATCCGCGCGATCCGATAACCAGCGCGCTCATTCGCCGCCCAGCCGGAAAACCTTGCGCACCGCCGAAACCAGATGATGCCCCTCAGGATGCGAAGCCTGTTTGCGCAATTCTGAGATGGGCCCGTGCGCGATCTTGTTAATCAGGCTGCGCGTTAGTTGCTCCACGGCATCCTCCTGTTCTTTTGTAAGCTGGCCCAGCTTGCCATGAAACCGCGCCACCTCGCTTTGCCGCATTTGTTCCAACTGCTCCTGCAGGCTCACGATCATGGGCACCACGTCGCGCGTCTTCAGGCGGATCAGCATCCGCTCCACTTCTTCGCTGACGATCCGCTCGGCGTCCTCGGCTTCCTTTTTGCGGCCCTGCAGATTCGTATCCACCACCTTGCGCAGGTCGTCGATGTCGTAGAGGAACACGTTATCCACCTCGTTCACGGAAGGCTCAATATTGCGCGGAACGGCGATATCGATCAGGAACATGGGCGCGTTCTTGCGCGCCGCGATGATCTTCCGCATGGCTTCGCTCGTCAGGATGAAATGGGGCGCAGCGCTGGAGGTGATCACGATGTCTACTTCCGGCATGAAGGCCAGGTAGCGGTCATATTCCACGATCTGGGCGTCAAACATCCGCGCCATTTCCTCGGCCCGCGCCTGTGTGCGGTTGGTGACGTAAGTGGTTCCACAGCCTACGCTGCGCAGATGCCGCGCGGCCGCTTCCGACATTTTGCCTGCCCCGATCAGCAGCACTTTCTTGTTGGCCAGGGAACCGAAAATCTCACGCGCCAACTCCACGGCGGCATAGCTGATGGAGACCGCGTTCGACCCGATCTCCGTCTCCGTGCGCACCCGCTTGGCCACGCTGAAAGCGCGCGTGAGCAGCGATTCCAGGAAGGAATCGATGGCTCCGTGATCCTTGGCGACAGCGTAGGCGGTCTTGAGTTGTCCCAGAATCTGCGGCTCCCCCACCACCATGGAGTCCAGGCTGGACGCCACGCGGAACAGGTGCCGGATGGCCTCACCGTCATGAAAACGATAGAGATAGCGGCGCACCCACTCCCTTTCCACCTGACGCATGTCGCACAGAAACTGCTCTGCGCAGGTTTCGCTGTCGGAGTTGTCGTCCATCGCCAGGGCCAGTTCCACCCGGTTGCAGGTGGAAAGGATCATGCCTTCCCGGACTCCCGGGCGGCGTTTGATCTCGGCCAGAGCTTCGGAAAGTCCTCGCTCATCGAAGGCCAGGCGTTCGCGCACCTCCACCGGCGCGCTTCTGTGGTTCACTCCGGTGATTGAAAATCTCATTTTTCCATCACGGTCCGGAGTCCCACATGGGCCGCCCAAGTCACGGCGGAACAACAGAGTACGGCGATTGCCATCAGTGCCGCTTTGCGTCCGCGCCATCCCGCGCTGGTGCGCAGGAACACCATCACCAGGTAGAAACCCCAGGTAGCGAACGAGATCGCAATCTTCGGATCGGCTATCCAGCTGGTGCCCGATTCAATAAACGCCCAGCCGCTGGCGGCGATCACGCCGAGGGTGATAAAAACGAAGCCAAACGACATGGAATGGGTTATCAGTGTGTCTAGCGTGGCCAGCGGCGGCAGGTGGTCAAAAAACTGGTTGGGTTCCTTCCGCTTAATCTGGCGTTCCTGGATCAGGTAAAAAATCGAAGCCACGGCGGTCAGCAGTAGGGCGGCATAACCCAATAGAATCATCACGATATGGATGGCTAACCAGGCATCCCGCAGGCTGGGATTGGGCCACGACGCCACCGGATCCTGCATGGCGCCCATCAGGTTCATCACGAAAACCAGCGGAAAGATAAAGACACTCAGACTGGCAAAGCGGTACCGCCAGTAGATGAACAGGAAAGCCAGGGCAATCAGCAGCGCGCAAAACGAACTGTTCTCAAAGAAATTGTTAACCGGGAATCTGCCGGTGGCCAGGGTGAATTCCACCACGGCCACAATATGAACCAGTACCCCTACGCAAAATACGGGCAGCGCCACGCGGAACAGTTCGGTTTTCCGGCGCAGCACCACCAACAGGGATTGGATGAGACCGACGGCATAAAGTACCGTTGCGACCCTCAGCCAGAAAACAGCTGTTTCATGCATGCTTTACTTCCAGTATATCGAGTGGGCGTTGCGCCAGAAGAACTTGTCCGCAGCCTCTGGGCCTTTCGCCTCGAAGAATTTACGGACTACCCCGATCACTTCGCCATACGAACCCACGCGGTCGCTGACCGGCCAGTTGCTGGCATAGATCAACCGGTCCGGCCCGAAGGCTTCCCAGAGCGGTTCGATATCGGCGTGGACGCCGTCGGCTTGGAGGACGTTCGATACCTTGGCGTAGACATGGGTGCGCTGGCGGAAGTCGCTGAGATCACCACCCACTGGTAGGTGGTGGACCACGGCACGGAGCGCCGGGTGCCGATCCGTGAGCCGGAGCACGTCCGGGAATAGGCCGGGGCCGCCGATGGCATCGAGCTCCAGGTTGCGGTCGGCCAGGCGCTGCACGTCGTCATGGAAGGCCGGTTGCGTGAGACCGGCGGCGATTGCCTTGCCGTTCAGGCGGATGCCCCGGAACAGCGGGTTGCGGGAGAATCGGGCCAGGTGCCCGGCAAACTCTGGGGTGCCACACGGCAGGTGGCCTACCACCCCTTTGATGATGGGGTTACGGGGAGCCAGGTTGAGCACCCACTGATTGTCTTCGACCAGCGGACTGGCTTCGACCACGATGACGCCCTGAACTCCAAAGGGCTGAGCCAGTTGCCCGAAGTCAACCGGGAGCACCGGGCTGTAGAGCAGTTGGTCGGTCGCCGGGGGCCAGGGTACGCCTCCGGGCCGGCGGGGATCGTAAAAATGAACGTGGGCGTCCATTACGCGCGGCGGTGGTGCGGCGAAAGCGGCCAGGCTGGTTCCCAGAAACGTGCGGCGGAGCATCTTGGTATAGATCCTCTGACATCTTATCGGATAATCCTAGACTGGACACAGCAGTGGACCGCTCCGGAACCCTTCGCGGCCTATGCCGCCACGGGCCCCCAGGAGCCCGTGGCGAAAGCAAGACAGGCGCAAACGCTTGCCCCACTCTGGCCGTAAATCGCTGATTCGGCAAGGTGGCGCGGGCGTTTTCGCTTGCGATTCGGAGCGTGAAGCACTTTAACCACGGGCTGCTAGGACTGGAGCGACGTGTCCCCCACAATACGGCCGTCCCGCATGGAAACGATACGGCGGGCGAACTCGGCCGCTTCCGGATTATGCGTAATCATGATAATAGTCTGGCCCAGCCGGCGGTTCAGATCCTGTAATATGGACAGAACGGCGTTTGAATTTTCTGTGTCCAGGTTCCCCGTGGGTTCGTCCGCCAGCAGGATGGGCGGGTGATTTACGATAGCCCGGGCGATAGCTACGCGCTGCTGCTCACCTCCCGACATGGCGCGCGGTTTATGCTCCATCCGCGCGGTTAACCCTAACAGTTTCAACACTTCCTCAAACTGAGGATCCGCTGTGCCGTCCTTGCCTGCGATGTTGCGGGCGATCTCGATGTTGTTACGGGCGGAGAGCGTCGGCAGCAGGTTGTACTTCTGAAAAACGAAGCCAACGGTGGTTTTGCGCAGGTTGGTGCGCTCGGAGTCGGTCATGGAAGCCAAGTCGCGGCTGGCCATGGTGACGGTGCCGGAGGTGGGCGGAGTCAAGCCCCCTAAGATATTGAAAAGAGTAGACTTCCCTGAGCCGGATGGCCCCATGATCGCTACAAACTCACCCGGGTATATATCCAGGTCTATACCCCGCAAGGCCGCTACATTGATATCGCCCTGCCGGTAGATCTTTTGGAGCCCTCGCGTGGAGATGATCGGCTCCGGCTTACTCATATGCGAGCGCCTCAATGGCATCCTGGCGTGCCGCTTTCAGGCCGGGATACGCCGCGCCCAGAAGAGCTCCCACCAAAGCGATGCCTGCCGCCCGTGGCCACCAGTCGGGAACCAAGGCCTGGGAGAGTGACCCAGGCACGAAGGTGGTGATAGCCCAGCGGGTCCCGTAAGTCATCAGGATGCCTACGCCCGATCCGATCAAGGCTAGTAATGCCGTTTCCCGCATGAGAATGTTCAGGATATAAACCGGGGATGCGCCCAGAGCTTTCAGCACTCCGATTTCCCGGGTTCGTTCCAGCACCGCGGTGTACATGGAAAGGAAGACGACAAGAAAACCCACCAGCACGCCGAGGCCGATGATCACCCCGATGAACTGGCGCAGGGCGGGGACGTTGCTGACGGAGAAAAGTGTCACATACTCCTTCATGGAGTAGATGGGGTAGTCGGAAAGTTTCAGCTTGAGGTCGGCGATGAACTGGTTGGTGAGCGCCGGATCGTCCAGTTTCACGTATAAGACCGTGAGTTTGCCGTTGTTTGCGGTCAGATCCTGCAGCACGTCCAAGGGCACGATGACGCGAGCCAGCAGGCCTGGCCGAATGATACCGACCACTTTCCAGTCGCGGTTCAGGGTTTTCAGCGGATCGCCCAGGCGGAGTTGGTGTTCGTGGGCATAGTAGTCGTCGATGATAACCTGATCGGGTCCATTGAAGGGCCCGCCCTGCAGATAGGTGAAGCCACCGCTGAGTTCAGAAAACGATTTCAAGTCGAGGCCCGTGATGGAACTGATCCCTCCGGTGCCTTGGATCAATGCACCTGTCACCACCTTCACGTGGGGCTGTTTCTGTACAAAGCCCAAAATTTTGGCGTTGAAGTTGGTGGAAAATCCGATGACGGAGCTGCCGGGAGCGCGCACCAGAACATCCGCCCCTACGCCTTTCGCCCGGTTTTGCTGATCCTCCAACATGCCGCGGCTTAAGCCGACCAGGGTGAGGACCATGGTGACCTGGACACCGATGGCGACCACGCTTAGCAGAGTGCGGATCGGCCGGTGCTTCAGGTTTTCGATAACGAGTCTATTAATCACTCCCCTCCAGGATACGATTACCGGCCTGGGCAGTTCTTGTGCCGGCGGAAAAACTGGAGAGGACTTGCCGGGCCGCGCCACAATATTATCAATGGCTGGCGCAAAACTGGTAATCATTTATCCGAGGCCGCTCGATGAAGAAGTTTTTGAAAAGGCATACCGGAACGAACATATGCCGATGGTGGAGAGCAAGCTCCAAGGCGTGACTCGTTTCGTGGCAACGAAGGTTCTGCATTCTCCGCAGGGCAAAGTGACAGCCTACCGCCTGGCGGAATTTCACTTTACTTCCACGGCCGACTTGAACAAATGCCTGGAATCGGAATTGGGCAAGCAGGTCATGGAACATGCCACCAAGCTTTCCACTGGCGGCCAGCCGATCTTGCTGGTGTGCGAGGAAGAGTCGTTCGTTTACTGGTAGCCGGCTCAAAGACGCTGTCTGAGCCGGGCGTCAGCGGGCGGTTTCAAGCAATTTCGTGTAAAAGGTGGGCGGAAAGCGACGCCAGGTTCGATTGCTCTTCAGGTTCAGGCGACGGAATAGCGCGCGCCGTAAAGATGGAATGGTTGGGTGCCTCGTCCAGAGCGTTCTGCGACGTTTCCTCCATCGTGAGTTCATGCTCCACCCAATTGGAGAGCGGGATGTTCCGGAAGTATAGCCGCTCTTGCATCACCATGGTTTTTCGATACAGCGCGGCAGATTTGTTTTCCCGTATGTAATGCCGCTCTTCCACCCGGAATTCCTGCAGGAACTCGTTGAGCGCCTTGCGTTTCGTCTCTTCCTCGGCGGCGCGAATGCGCTCTTCCATGGTTATTTTATAAATACTGATGGTAGCGTTGGCTTCGGCCAGAGTAGCCCGTTCCCCAGCCCTGGCCACTTCCAAGCGTGCCTGCATGATCGAATAAGAGAGTAATGCCGAGCCGGCCGCCACGAAAACCGGCAACAGCACCCATATGAAAGCGTCCATGTCCATCCCTGGCATTACCATCGGTAGTTTTACTCCAAAAGCGTAGGCCCGGCCCGAAACAATTTCACAAATACGTGCTCTGGGACCCATCGATCTTCGAAAAGCTGATTAGCTCTCCAAAGAGCCCGAAGCGGAATTGTAACAGCGCCCCGGCGATTTGCCCCAATCGAAAGAGCAGGCCGGAAACAAACCCATGGCGCTTGGTGAGATAAACAGCAATTCCATGAATTCGATCCGCCTCCAATAGAGTGCTGGCGGCGCTGGAAGTTCTCTCGGGATCCGCTGTCCGGAGCACTGTAAGATCGGTGGCCACGGTTACTTTGCGGCCAGCCCGGCGAATCTGGTAACAGACCTCGGCGTCCGCGCCAAACTCACCAAAGCGTTCGTCTAGAAAATTGATCCCTCGAATGAAATACTTACGGGCCATCATAGCCTGAAAGGGATGATATTCCACGGCAACCGATCCGGACCCAACCGCGATGGGGACCGCCATCAGTTGTGCGCCCGTCTGCTTGGCAGGCAGGCGGTAGACCTGTTCCACGGGAGCGCCTTGCTCATCGATCATCAGAGGACAAACG
>JBBQUE010000163.1:0-6684 GCA_038212805.1 Bryobacterales bacterium
CCCGCGGATGTGAATGCCAGGCTTTGGGCGGCGGCCGTCCACTGGCTGCCGCTTCGGTAAATGGCCAGGGATGTGGCGCCTTGCCCCGCAATGTCGGTGCGGGAGGCGGGCGTACCCAAGTCCGTGAGCACCAACCGGAACGTCGAGCTCGAATCGCTATCCAATTGATAGAAATCCTGTGCGCCGTCGCAGTAGCGGAGGCCAAAATTGGGGACCTGTAGCGGAACTCCACAGGGGCCGGCGGGAGAGGCCAGGTTAAAGGCTCCGGTGCCGGTGATCAGCAGGCCGCGCGCGGCGGGACTGCGGGGCAGCATCCGGATTACGCCCGCCAGCGTTGCGCCACCGCCGGTGAACTGGCCCAGGCTGGAGTATCCGTACACCGGGTTTGGATCCATTACGGAGATGCCGCCATCGGCATTCACCCCGGTGGCAACCACAAAATGCGAGCCGGCGCCTGCCGAAAGAGTAAGCGCCAGTAGCACCGGCACACCACCGGAAAGCGACTGCCGGACCGGGCCAAGATCGGCTGCCTGGACGGACACGTCGAGTTTACCGCCCACGAACGCCCCCAACCTCCAGGGATTCACGATCTGTTCCTGGGAGTCGGCCGGGGTCAGGAAGCCGTCGCAAATCTGGGCTCCCTGCTGGTCCGGAACGCAATACGCTTTGAGGAATTGATTCAGAACCAGGGGATCCGAAAAGCCGTTCGGGGTAGGAAGATCGCCCCGGTTCTGGTAGTAGCGCAGGATGCTGGAGGCGGCGGTCAGGAATGCCCCCTTGGCGGTGATAGTGCCGGAACCATTGCCCAGCGGGACGTCGGTGCCCGGGGGAACGGATTGGCTTTGTTTGGGAAAATTCTGCAGGGATCCGCGCTGCGCCTGGGCGCTGAACGTCACGGCCGCCTTCCCAACCCCTGCGCTCACCAGCGTCAAACCTTCGTGGGAAGGCAGCCGGACTTCAGCTAAGGCATGGCCTGCATCGTCGGTCACCGCACTCGATGAAACCAGCTCCGCGCCCGGCGACACCTGGAACAGCACCGGGATCCCGGCGACCGGACTGCCGGATGTATCCTTCACCAGAAGGTCGAGCGGAATCCCCAGCGCCGCCCCGGGGAGACCGGTCTGGCCGTCGCCTGAGGCCTTCAAAAGTTGCAGGGTCAGCTCCAACGCCGTCCGCACCGTGTAGCTGCCGTCGGCCACCGCGTTGGTGGCGGTATCGACGGCATGGATTGCCACGGAGCCGCTCTTGGCTGTCAGCGGAACGATGGCCTCCCAGGCGTATGCGCCGGTAGTAGTCTTCACTGTAAAGTCCGGCTGACCCGTCACCGTCACCTGGATCGTCGCGCCATCGGCAAATCCTCCCACGGCTAAACGAAGCCGCGTACCCACCAGAACCGCCGCGGGGGTAGCAGTCACCAGAGGTTGACGGTCCCCAATATGTACCTGGGCGGCAGCGTCGGCCGGTGCATAATCCACGAAGCCGCCTTCAAAATCCTGCCGCCGCTTCCCAGCCACCAGCGATTCGTCCGACGTCGCAAGGCCCAACCCGCCGGTGGCTCCACCCGCCGTCCCATAGGCGGTATTGACGAGTCCGCCAACGAAATACGGCTTTCCGGCCGAAGGTCCAGTCTGAGCTACCACTAGCGCGCCGTTCGAAAAAGTCTGAATCGAAGCCAAGGTTGCGCGGAAGGTGAGGACGGTGGCGGCGTCCGATACCGGTTGACCGGCTGCGCCCGTCTCGTAATTCAGGCTTGCCCATTTCGTAAGCAGGCTGCCGGAGACCAGGCGAACCGGATTCCCCGCCAGAGCGGACTGGTTCACGAAATTCTGCCGGCCGCCCGCGGTCGCATCCGCGGCGGGATAGCCCAGCGCGCCGGCGGGGCCGCCTAAGTCCTGATATTTCTTCAGGGTCGCCCCTGCAACCACGAATGCGGTGGCAGAACCATCGGCGATCGCGATGATGGCCGGCACGCCCTTGGAATCCTGAAACTCCTGAACATAGCCTTTCCCGGAGCGTTGGACCGGACGGGCGGTGGGAAGTTGTAGGGTTAGTTTATTGCGCGTGACAGCGTCCTGGAACGCCTGCTGGACCGCGGGGGTGGGCGCGCCTTCTCCCAATCCGCAGCACGGCGCGGAGACTATGACGGTGAGAGGAAGGCTCAGCTTTCCTTCGCTCGAGGCAGTCAGCGTGGCCGAACCGCCCCCGATGGCTTTGGCTGTAACCGTGGCACCGGTTTGCTGCAGCGCAAGGATGCGGCTGTTCGACGTGGTCCAAACAACCGCCCGGTCCGTCAACGGGTTCCCCTTTGGATCGTAGGGGGTAGCGGTGAAAGAGACAGTATCCCCGAGGCTTAACTTGATCGTGCCCCCACCGGGCGCGATGGAGATATCTTGTACCGGATAACGGACGACGGCCGCACCCCCGGCGGGATCATATTCAATGGACCCGCCTTCAAACGGTTGGCGCTTGTGCCCGTTGGCGAGCACCTGTTCGTCATTGGTCGGGAAACCGAGAAACCCTGTATATCCCCCGTTCGCGGCATAAGTGGGGTAGACGAACGGCCCCACGCCAATGATTCTACCGCTGAGGATTCCGGATGTCGCGTTGAACACGGCCCCTTGATCGAACGTCTGCACCGTCGCCACAATGCCTGAAGCTGAAGTGATCGCCGCGGCCATGCTGGTGGGCGGACCCACCACCGGCAACCCGCCCAGAGCCAGCCACTTCGCGTATACAGGATTGGCTAAGGCGAAATTCGTGGTGGCCGCCTGGACCGCGTTTTTGTATACGAAGAGCGCGTAAGGCTTGTCGAAGAATTCATACTGGCAGGAATTGCCCGGCAGGCTGACCAGCGAGGGACAGTTATAGCTGTCGCCCGTCGGGTATCCGGCGGTGGTAGGCCCCAGCGTGATGTAGTAGCTGTAGATGGCGGGATAGATCTGCACCATATCCGCGTCGTTGTTCATGGTGGGAGTATTGAGGTTCGGCTTCACGATCGCATACTTATTCGCGGTGCTTTTGGCGTCGGTAAACTCCTGAACCAAGCCCAGAGTACCCAAGGCCTTGACGTTTCCAACCGGAGGAACCACCACCAGGTTATTGAAACCATTGCGGAAGAACGTCCGGACAAAACTTTGCCGGATCTGTTCATTCGGCGCGCCCGATCCTACGTCCGGAGTGGTGGTCTGCGCGGACAGCGTTATGCACGCGATCGCCAAAATAGCCAGTGTCTTCATGCGGGGTAGCCCTTATTATGACTGGAAACCCATTCCCGGGCAGTAGTTTCAACCCAACCGGTCCGTTACAATGGATCAAGCCGTTTCCCTAGGTAGCCCGGAGGATAATCAGAATTGAACCTTGCAACGCTCGCGCTCGAAGATGGCACGGTCTTCGAGGGCCTGAGCTTCGGTGCGCTCAAAGACGCCGTCGGCGAGGTTGTTTTTAATACCGCACTGACCGGCTATCAGGAGATTTTTACCGATCCTTCATATTTAGGCCAGATCGTAGTTCTTACCAACCCACAGATCGGCAATTACGGCGCGAATGATTATGACGAGGAATCCAGCCGTCCACGCATTGAAGGCCTGATTGTTCGGGAATTTTCGAGCGTGGCGAGTAACTGGCGTTCCGGTGAGCGGGCGGAATCCTACCTGTCTAGGTATGGGGTCCCGATCGCAGGCGAGATTGACACACGCGCGCTGGTCCGGCATCTGCGCACGCGCGGAGTGATGCGGGGAGCGCTGGCCACGGGCGTGATAGATCGCGCGGAACTGATTGAGCGTGCGCGGAATGCACCTTCGATGGCAGGCCTGGATCTGGCGACCCGCGTGAGTACTCCGGAGATCTACCAATGGACTCAAGCAGTTGCGCCGGTCTGCGTCTCCGATCTGACACGCGGCGCGGGCAGCCATCCCTATCACGTGGTGGCGTATGACTACGGCATTAAACGGAATATCCTGAGGCGCTTGGTGCAGGTAGGGACCCGGGTAACCGTGGTTCCGTCGCTGACCAGCGCCGAGGACGTCTTAGCCCTGAAGCCGGACGGGATATTCCTTTCAAACGGACCGGGCGATCCGGAGCCGCTTCACCGTCAAGCCGCAGAAGTCCGGAAGTTGATCGGCAAGAAACCAATTTTCGGAATTTGCCTGGGTCATCAGATTCTGGGCCTGGCGCTGGGCGGGAAAACGTACAAGCTCAAGTTCGGCCATCGCGGCGCGAACCACCCCGTGCTGAATCAGCGAACGAACAAGGTAGAGATCACTTCTCACAATCATGGCTTTGCAGTGGATCCGGATTCGTTGAATCTGAACCAGTTGGAGGCCACCCACGTGAACTTGAACGATCAGACGCTGGAAGGATTCCGGCATCGGAGCGAGCCCGTTTTCTGTGTACAATACCATCCCGAGGCCGCACCAGGGCCGCACGATTCCCACTATCTGTTTGACGATTTTGTGAAGCTGATGGAAGAATTCCGATCGGAGAGCAAGTAGCCCAGCATGCCAAGACGCAACGACCTCCATCGGATCCTGATCATCGGTTCAGGACCCATCATCATCGGACAAGCCTGCGAGTTCGATTATTCCGGCGCCCAGGCGTGCAAGGCCCTTCGAGCGGACGGCTACGAAGTAATTCTTATTAATTCCAACCCGGCCACTATAATGACGGACCCGGATTTGGCCGATAGAACGTACATTGAGCCGCTGAGCGTGGCCTTTGCCGAGGAAGTGATCCGGCGCGAGCGGCCGGACGCGCTGCTCTCGACCGTCGGTGGGCAGACCGCCCTGAATCTGGCCGTGGATCTAGCTGAGGCCGGAGTGCTCGAAAAGTATGGCGTGGAGTTGATCGGCGCGAAGATCGAATCCATTAAGAAGGCTGAGGACCGTCTCTTATTTAAGGATGCGATGCGGAAGATCGGGCTGGATATGCCGCAGTCGCAGTTGGTAAACAACGTCGATGATGCCGAGGTGTTTGCGAAACGCATCGGATATCCCGTGATTTTACGCGCCAGCTTTACGTTGGGGGGAAGCGGCGGAGGCATTGCTTACAACCGCGAGGATCTGGTGGAGATTCTGGAGCGTGGCCTGGATCTCTCGCCAGTGCATGAAGTTCTGATCGAAGAGAGCGTTCTGGGATGGAAGGAATATGAGCTGGAGGTGATGCGGGATCAGGCTGACAACGCGATCATTGTATGCTCGATTGAGAATTTCGATCCCATGGGTGTACACACCGGCGATTCCATCACGGTGGCGCCCGCGCAGACGCTGACAGATCGCGAATATCAAATGATGCGCGATGCGGCGTTGCGCTGCCTGCGGGAGATTGGCGTCGATACGGGCGGGTCCAATGTCCAGTTCGCCATCAATCCGGCGAACGGGCGCATGATTATCATCGAGATGAATCCGCGGGTTTCGCGCAGTTCGGCGCTGGCGTCGAAAGCTACCGGGTTCCCGATCGCCAAGATTGCGGCCAAGCTCGCGGTGGGTTACCGGCTGGATGAGATTCAGAACGATATCACCAAGCTGACTCCGGCCTGCTTTGAGCCGACGCTGGACTACGTGGTGGTGAAGATTCCCCGCTGGCAGTTTGAGAAATTCCCGGGCGCGGAGCCGATACTGGGAACCCAGATGAAGTCCGTGGGCGAGGTAATGGCCATTGGCCGGACGTTCAAACAAGCCCTGGCCAAAGGTATCCGTAGCCTGGAAACGGGTAAGCCGGCGACGGCGCGGAACTTCGAGACTCATCTGATCCGCCAGCGGCTGATTACGCCGAATCCGGAGCGTCTGGATTATGTGTTGTTCGCGCTGGAACAAGGTTGGTCAGTAGATCAGGTTCACGAGATTACGCAAATCGATCCGTGGTTCCTGAAGCAGCTTCGGGATGCAGTGGATTACGAGCAGGAATTGGCCGGAAAGACGCTGGAGACCATCACAACGCCGGAACTGCGGCGGGCCAAGCGCGAGGGGCTTTCCGACACTCGGCTGGCGCGGATGTGGAAAACCGACGCCGCCACGGTACGCACTCATCGCAAAGCAGCTGGGATTCGTGCGGTGTTCAGCCGCGTGGATACCTGTGCGGCGGAATTTGAGAGCTTCACTCCCTACCTGTATTCCACCTACGAATCCGAGGATGAAGCGAACCCCAGCACGCGCAAGAAGGTGATGATCCTGGGAAGCGGCCCGAACCGGATCGGTCAGGGAATTGAGTTCGATTATTGCTGCTGCCACGCATCCTTCGCGTTGCAGGAATTCGGTTACGAATCGATTATGGTGAACTGTAACCCGGAGACGGTTTCGACGGATTACGACACCAGCGACCGGCTGTACTTTGAGCCCCTGACGCTGGAAGAGGTACTCAACATCTTCGACACCGAGAAGCCGGATGGGTGCATTGTGCAGTTTGGCGGGCAGACTCCGCTGAATCTTGCTTTGCCTCTGAAAGCCGCCGGGGTGACCATCATCGGCACGGATCCGGCCGATATCGATCTGGCGGAAGACCGCAAGCTGTTCGGCAAGTTGCTGGATGAATTGAAGATCCCGTCGCCACCCAATGGCACCGCAACCAGTTCGGACGGAGCTTGCGAGGTGGCCAGGCGCATCGGATTCCCCATTCTGATCCGGCCCAGCTACGTGCTGGGCGGGCGCGCCATGGTGATCGCTTACGACGAAGAGATGGTCCGCCGGTACA
>JBBQUE010000164.1:0-6670 GCA_038212805.1 Bryobacterales bacterium
GAAAGCCGCACCACCCCGATGCCGGACCGGCCTGGCGGCGTAGCCACGGCGACGATGGTATGGGCAATCATCCCTTCGGAAATTAACCCCTCGGACGCAAGCGCCGCAGCACCGGACCCAGCATTGCCTTGCTAGCCAATTCCAGTTCCGGCACCCGCAGAAGCTTACAGGCCGCCACCAAAACCAGCACGCCCAGGGGGATGGAAACCGCCAGGTCCAGCAGCCTGCCCATGCGGCCAGAGCCCGCCGCGCCGCGGATTCCGTTGCTTGACATCCACACCACGGCACCCATCACCAGGGAAGCCAGCAGAATTTTCCCGATGCTGATGGCTAGTTCACGCCCGTGCACGCCGCCCACGCGCCGCCCCAAAACGAAAAACAAAGCCACGGCACCAAACACCGCCACGGCCGAGGTGGAAAGCGCCAGACCGGCATGGCCCAGCCCGGTGGCGTTCATCATGGAATAAGCCGTCAGGTAGTTGACGCCGATGGAAACCAGGCTGACGATCATGGGCGTGCGGGCGTCGTGCAACGCGTAGAACGCTGGATTCAGAACCTTGAGCGCCGAATACCCTGCCAGCCCAATCGCGTAACAGGATAGCGCCAGCGCCGTCTGCTGCGTGTCTGACGATTGAAATTTGCCGCCCTGGTAAATGGCTCCGATCATGGATTGGCCCAGCACCACCAGACCGATCGACGACGGCACGGTGAACAGGAACACCATGCCAAGAGACCGCGACAGAGTCTGCCGGAACTCGTTCATATCGCCCTTCGCCGCGCTGCGCGAAATGGAGGGCAGCGTGGCCGATGCGATGGCCACCCCGAAAATTCCCAGCGGCAACTGCATGAAACGGAACGCGTAACTCAGCCAGCTTACCGGACCGTTTCCGGGAATACGCGACGCGAAATTGGTATTCACCATCACGTTAATCTGCACCGCCGCGTTACCCAAAATGGCCGGCCCCATAAGGCGGATGATAGTCTGCAATCCAGGGTGCTGCCAATTAATGGCCGGGCGAAAACGGAACCCCTCCGCGATCAAGGTAGGCACTTGCCACAGCAATTGCAGCGCCCCGCCCAGGACCACACCGATGGCCATCCCGGTGATCCGTTCCATACCGAACAACGGCCCACCCGCATACCCGATCGCCAGTCCAAAACCGACTGAGCCAATATTGAAAAAGGTGGACGCCATGGCCGGGACCGCCAACCGGTTGCAAGCGTTCAACACGCCCATGGCCTGCGCTGCCAGCGCCACCAGCAGCAGGAACGGGAACATGATGCGCGTCAGGAACACGGCCAGTTCAAACTTGCCCGGCACCTGATGGAAGCCATTGGCCAGCAGGTTCACCAGCACCGGGCTGAACACCACGCCCAGAGCGCAGAACGAACCCACAAGCAGGATCAGCGCCGTACCCACCAGGTTCGAAAGCTCGGCCGCTTTCTGCTTACCTTCGTTGGCCAGCGTTTTGGTGAAAATGGGAACGAAGGCGGAAGACAGCGCGCCCTCGGCGAACAAATCGCGAGTCAGGTTCGGGATGCGGAAGCCCAGCAGAAAAGCATCATAGACGAAGCCCGCGCCAAACATCCGGGCCATCACGATTTCGCGCAGCAATCCCGTCAGGCGGCTGGTCAAGACCATGATGGACACGATCCCGGCCGAACGCATTACGTTGTCGGAGGCCGCTGGCGGCTTTTCCACTTGAGTGGCCACGGCGGGATTATTTCCCCAACTCCTGAAAAAAGGCGGCGATGGTCATAATGCCGGCATAGAAATTTTCCAGCCGGTATTTCTCATTGGGCGAATGTAAGCCGTCATCTGGCAGGCCGAAACCCATCAAAACAGTAGGAATGCCCAGGCTCCGGGCGAAATCCCCCACCACCGGGATGGAGACGCCACTGCGAGTAAATACCACGGGTTTTCCCCAAACAGCACTGAAGGCACGCGCCGCGGCACCCATGGCTGGATGATCCGGTGAGACCGAGACTGCCGCCGAAGACCCTAACACCCGCAATTCCAGCTCAATTCCGGCGGGGGTGTTGGCGGCGATAAAATCCCGAAACAGAGCGATACACTGAGCCGGATCCTGATCCGGAACCAGGCGAAAACTCACCTTCGCCGTGGCCTTTGCGGGGATCACGGTCTTTTGGCCTGCCGCCGTGAATCCACCGGCGATGCCGTGCACATCGAAGGCTGGCCGCGCCCAGATGCGCTCCAGCACGCTGTGTTCCCGCTCGCCCGTGAGCGCGCGCGACCCAACTTCGTTCCGCAGGAATTCCTCTTCGTTGAACGGCAGGCTGGCCCAGCTATCCTTTTCCACCGCGCCGGCAGGCGTTACGCTGTCATAAAAACCCGGAATCTGTATGGTTCCATTGGCGTCTTTACACTTCGCCAGGAACTCAATCAACCCGAACACCGCATTGGGCGCAACGCCGCCGTAGTTGCCGGAGTGCAGATCGCGCGACGGACCCGTGGCCTCCAGTTCCATGTAAGCCATGCCACGCAAGCCCACGCAAAGTGTCGGAAGGCCTTCCGCATAGAGCGCCGTATCGGATACCAGCGCCACGTCCGACTGCAGCCGATCCGCGTGCTCCCGTACATATTGGGAAATGGATTTCCCGCCGATCTCCTCCTCGCCTTCCACCAGGAACCGCACGTTCACGGGAAGCGCGCCAGCGGTTTCTAGCAAAGTCTCAACGGCCTTGATGTGCATGTACATCTGGCCTTTGTCGTCGGCCGCCCCGCGCGCGTAAATATTGCCCTCGCGAATGGACGGCTCAAACGGCGGAGTAACCCACAATTCCAGCGGATCCGGAGGCTGAACGTCGTAATGTCCGTAGCACAGCACGGTCGGCTTGCCAGGCGCATGCAGCCAATCGGCGTAGACCAGCGGATGCCGCTCAGTCGGGATCAACGCAACGTTTTCCAGGCCGGCGGCGCGCAAGGCATCCGCCACGAAAACGGCCGCGCGGTGTACGTCGGGGCAGTGCTCCGGCAGCGTACTAATACTCGGAATACGGAGAAATTCCAGCAATTCCGCAAGAAATTTGGCTTTGTTATTTTGAACAAAGGTCTCGGAAAGGGAACGATGGGTTACGGTGGACATCGTGGCGGCGTGGACTCTTTATTATAGGGGGAAGTCAGCCGATCCCCAATTCGTCGATCCTTTCGAGTGGCGTCCCGCAGCGCCGGCAGATCACTGCGCTGCAATCTCCGCACTGGAGCGGGTCCGCAACGGGCAGATTGCAGGACGGGCAGTACATTTCGGCTTCTGTTGGCTCTGTTGGGGTCATATTTGGCTCTGTTGGGGTCATATGAGGTTGCTTGCAGTATAGAGGAGCGGACCCGAGTTGTTACACTAGACCCTTGAACCGCCTGTTTCCTGGCCGCATTGCCTTTCTTACAGTCCTGCTTTTGCTGACGATCGCATGTGGTCCCCAGCAGGATCGAAGCCCCGCGATCGGCCAGGCGTTTGTCGGTCCGGTCAGCTTGAATCTGCGGCAGGACCTGAGCACCAAAGCGCCCGTATCCGCGGTAGTTCACCACGGCGAACCGCTCGATATTCTTGAATTTAAACGGCGCTTCATCAAGGCTCGAACGGCCGGGGGCATCACCGGCTGGACCGACATCGCCCAGCTCATGACGCCCGAACAAATGGCCGACCTGCGCCATCTGGCCGAGGACGCCGCGAAGTATCCGTCGCAAGGCACCGGCACCACTTTCGAAGTTCTCAACGTCCATACCATTCCCAGCCGCAACTCGCCCAGTTTTCTCCAGGTTCCAGAAGGCGGCAAGGTAGATGTGATCGGGCATAAGGTAACGCCGCGCGTCCAGGCCGCCACTACGCTCACGCCTCCGCCAGCCAAACCCCGCCAATCGCGCAAGAAATCCAAGGAAAAAGGGTCGGCCAAAGTCCCGCCGCCCCCCATGCCGCCGGCTCCCCGGCCGCCCACCAACTGGCAGGATTTATCGAAAATGCAAGCGGCCCCGGCGGAAACGAAGCCAACGCCGCCACCCGCCGCCGCACCCACCGCAGTCTCCGCGGCCCCGCTCCCCAAGGACGATTGGACGCTCATCCGCACGAAGGACCACCGCGTGGGCTGGGTTCTCTCACGCATGGTCAACATGGCAATTCCGGACGACGTGGCCCAGTATGCCGAGGGCCATCGCATCACGTCCTACTTCCCTATCGGCGACGTCCAGGATGAAGATCAGCTCAAGCATAATTGGCTCTGGACCACGATCGGCAAGGGGCCGCGCGACTACGAATTCGACAGCGTCCGCTTCTTCATCTGGAGCCGCCGCCATCACCGCTACGAGACCGCCTTTATTCAGCGCGGCGTCGTCGGGCATTATCCAGTGGAGGTCAACAATGCCGGCCAGAACCCGGCCTTCTCGATCATCATCGATGACGACGACGGCCAGCTGATCCGCAAAACTTATACCTTTAATGGCTACCGCGTAAACCGGATCGACACCGTTCCCTATGAGGCCCCGCCAGAACCCCGCCAAATCGCCAAATTAGGGCTGCAGGCGCGCACCAGCGAACCGTCGCCCAAGTCAGGCGGCTGGTTCGGAAACCTGAAAGAGCGCGTGGCCAAACTCTTCAAACGCTAAATCTTCGAAACCGCCAGATCGATCAAGTTGCTGACCCGCTGATCGAAATGGCGGAAGCGCTCATCCTGTGTCTGCCCCTTGAAAAACCGGTAATAAATCTGCTGCAAAACCACCGCCAGCTTGAAGATCGCAAACACTTCGTAGTATGCAATCCGGCTAACGTCCCGCCCCGTGCTCCGCGCGTAATGCTCCACCAGTTGCGCGGGCGTGAACCAGCCCGGCCCGGAGGTGAGCGAGGGCTGCGTCCCGCCCGGATCGCTGGGTTGGCTCCAATAGCAGAGCACCAGGCCCAGGTCCACCAGAGGATCGCCCACGGTCGACATCTCCCAATCCAGCACCGCCTCCACGCGGCCGGGGTTGGTAAGGTTCAGCATCACGTTATCGAGCTTGAAATCGTTATGCACCAGCGTGGGCGGTGGCGATGCGGGCAGCTTGTCTTTCAGCCACAGCATCAGGATGTCCATCGCGGGGCTTTCCTCAGTCTTGGCGCGCTGCCAGCGCTCAAACCAGCCCCGGACCTGCCTTTCGAGGAATCCGCCCGGCTTCCCTAACGCCATTAGTCCGTGGCGTTCAATGTCTACCGCGTGCAGTTCCACCAGGCATTCCACGAACCCTTCGCTCACCTGCCGGGGGTGATCGGGAAACGCCGCCAGTTCCGGAGGAATCGATGTCCGGACCACGATTCCCCGCCGCCGCTCCATGATGAAAAAGGTAGCGCCCAGCACCGCCGGATCCTCGCAAAGCAGGTGCACTTCCGGAGCGGGCACGAAGAACGGATGCACGGCTTTGAGGACATGGAACTCGCGCGCCATGTCGTGCGCTTTGGGAGGCACTGGCCCCAGCGGGCCGCGTCTTAGAACATATTCACGGTCCAGCGATTTTATCAGGTAGGTGAGGTTCGAATGCCCGCCTGAAAACTGCTCTATCCGGATCCCCTGCTCAGCACCTGCCAGGCGATCCTTCAGATATGCCGAAAGCAACGGCAGGTCGATCTCTTCGCCCGCGCGCATGGCGGATGTATCTTTTAATCCCGGAGCCATTCCCGGCAGTTTACACCATCCACTTGGATTGGATCAAACCAAGCGACACGCCGGTCATCAGCAACCCAATCACCATCACCACGGCAGCCGAGGCCACCGGCACCCAGCGGAGAAGCGGATGCTGCGGCTTCGACTTATCCCGTTCCGGAAACAAGTCCTTGGCGTAAATCACCAACACCCCGATGCCCATCAGCACCACCGCCAGCCCCAGGCTGAATGACACCAGCAGGATCAGGCCCAAGCCCACGCGGCCCAGGGCGATTGCGCTCAACAGCAGCAACAAGGCCGATTCGCAAGGGACCAACCCGCCGCTTATGGCCAGCGCGGTCAAGCTGCCCCAGGTGATTTGATCGGGGACATCGTGGCTGTGAACGTGTCCGCCGGGTCCATGCGAATGCACCAGCGGGCCGTGCGAGTGACCTTGGTCATCGCCGTGATCGTGCTGATGCGGATGCGGGTGATCATGGCCGTGATCATGAGACAGGGCATGCATCGGCTCAGGGGCATGATCATGCGGATGCGGGTGAACATGCCCATGGTTATGCTGATGATCATTGCCGTGATCGTGGGTATGCGCAGCGCCCGCGACGACGGCATGCGAATGGGAATGTACCGGCTCATTGGCGTGATCATGCGGATGCGGGTGAACGTGCCCATGGTCATGCTTAAGATCGTTGCCATGATCGTGCGTGTGCGCACGTCCCACTGCCACCGCATGCACCGGCTCATGGGCGTGATCATGCGTATGCTGGTGCCCGTGATCGTGCGTGTGCGCAGCGCCCGCGGCGACGGCGTGCGGATGGGCATGATCATGCGAATGTGTGTGCCCCTGTGCATGCGAATGCCCGCCAGCGCCGCGCAACCGGCTGTAAAGCATCCATCCGCCGATCGCCACAATCGACAATCCCGAAATCACCCCCAGCCACTGCACAATCTTCTCCGGCATCACGTACTGAAACAGGAACAGAGTGGCCAGCCCCAGCAGGAACACGCTCACCGTATGCGTGAACGT
>JBBQUE010000165.1:0-6651 GCA_038212805.1 Bryobacterales bacterium
GGGGGCGGACGATCCAGATGGGAACCATATTGACGTCACGCAATACGAACCCGATGGGGAGAGCATGAAGAACGCCGGCAAGGATATGCCGGAGACGCGCATCTCACGCAAGATGCTGCATGTGGGGTTCTATGTCTCAAAGCCGGAGACGGCGCGGTTCTATATCGATCTGCTGGGGTTCCGCGAATTCTGGCGCGGGTCGGCGGATGGGAAGGCGGCCAGCTACTCCAATTTGTATGCGCCGGAAGGCGACGAATACGTAGAGTTTATTCTGGGCGAAAAGCCCGCTACTTTGGAGCGCAAGGGCACGGTCTATCACATGGCTCTGGAGGTTCCGGACATGGACGCGGCCGTGGCCAAGCTGAACGCCAATCCGGCGCGTAAGGATTACAAGCATCCGATGGAGGTGAAGACCGGGCGCAACCATAAGCGGCAGTGCAACCTGTTCGATCCGGATGGCAACCGCGTGGAGCTGATGGAAGATCACACGGTGGACGGCATGCCCTCGCCAATGACGCCCCTGCCGATGTTCGCGAAATAGGAACCTGCTATGAGACTGGCGATACGAATTCTTCCCCTCCTGCTGATAAGCGTGGCTGCCTGCCAAGCGCAGTTGCTGCAGGGAACGCTGAACGGCATTGTAGCCGACCCCAGCCAGGCCTCGGTGGCCAACGCGCAGGTGACGGTGACGAACCGGGAGACGGCTCTTACCCGGCAGACGTTCACTAGCGCCGCGGGCGAATACACGTTCCCTACGCTGCCGCCTGGCGCGTACAACATAAAGGTGCAGGCGCCGGGGTTCAATCCGTATTCACAGGCCGGGGTGGCGGTGCTGCCCAATGAAGTGCGGCGGGTGAACGTTACGCTGGCGGTGGGCCAGGTGATTACGGATATCGTGGTGTCGGCGCAGAGCTTGAACCTGCAAACAGACCGCGCCGATGTGCATACCGATATCACGACGAAGAGCCTGAATGATCTGCCCACGCCTTTGGGGCGGAATTACCAATTGTTGCTGCCGGTGATGGTGCCGGGGGTGGCGACGCCTTCGAGCGGAGGTTCGTTTGCCGCGAATCCGTCACGCGCGGTCTCGGTGGGTTTCAACGGGACTTCAGGGTGGGGGACCAATACGCGGATCGACGGCACCAGCGCGACGGATTTCAACGGCACATATCCCATGTATACTCCGGCGCTGGAGGCGATTGAGAGCGTGAATGTGGTAACCAATTCCTTCGATGCGGAGCAGGGATTGGCCAGCGCGGCCGCTATCAATATTCAGACCAAGAGCGGGACGAATTCAATCCACGGTTCGATGTTTGAATTCCATTCAGACCAGCACCTGAAGGCCTACGCCTGGGCAGCGGACCGCACGCAGCCCGCGCCGAAGTTCATCAACAACCAGACTGGGGGCACGATTGGCGGACCGATTTTGAAGAACAAGCTGTTCTATTTCGTGAGCTATGAGGGCAGCTTTATCCGGCAGAATGCGGGCCTGTATTCGCAGGTGCCGACAGCGCAGATGCGGGGTGGCGACCTGAGCTCGTCACCCTCGGCGATTTACGATCCGCTGACAGGCAACGCGAATGGCACCGGGCGGACGGCGTTCCCGGGCAAAGCGATTCCGGCATCGCGCATCGATCCCGGCATTCAGGCGCTGCTCGCTTTGAATCTTTGGCCGGGGCCGAACAGCGCGGGCACGGGCGCTTACGGACTGGCCCGGAATTTCTTCAGCCAGGGGACAAGCGGGCAGGACCGGCACCAGTACGATTCCAAGCTGAACTGGAACCCCACCAACAAGCTGAGTTTCTTTGCGCGCTTTGGGCTGAATGACAACAACTGGACGAATCCGCAGCAGTACGGGGCTCTGGGCGGTCCGGGGTTCAGCCCTGCGAATTCGGCGGTAGGCACCGGCGGCGGACACATTTACAGCGGTACGTTATCGGCGGCCTACACGGTGAACGCCACGCTGGTGGTGGATGCGTTCTATGGGTACTCGCGGAACAATGCGGTGACCATGCCGCAGAGGCTGAATGAGAACCTGGGCTGGACGCTGCTGAAGATTCCGGGGCTGGAGAGTTCGCAGACGCGGTTTGGCGGGTGGCCGGCGTTGATTGTCGATGGCTTTGGGACGGGCGGCGCGGGACAGTTGCCGGGATCGACCATTGGACCGTTTAACAATTTCCAGCCGCAGGATATCCAGAACTACGAGACCGAATGGGTAGGCAACGCGACTTGGATCCGGGGCAAACACAATCTGCGTGGAGGGGTGGAGATCAACCTGCAACGCGACAACGAGAACCAGATTCAAGCGACGTTCTGCGGGTACTGTCTTGGCAGCGGCGGATTCCAGTTTTCGCAAGGCGCAACACAGTTGAGCGGAGGGCCGGCGGGGAACGATTACAACGCGTTTGCCTCTTTCCTGCTGGGACTTCCGGCGAATGCGGGAAAGGTAACGCTGTTCCCGGATGCCTATCGGTATTATCAAAACATTTACGCATTTTATGTGCGGGACCAGTTTCAGGTGAATCGCAAGCTGACGGTGACGTATGGAACGCGCTGGGAGGCGTTTCCGTTCGCTACGCGCGGGAGCCGGGGTATGGAATACTTCGATGCCGCGGCAAATCAGATGGTGATCTGCGGCGTGGGAGGGAACGCGAAAGATTGCGGGATTACGAAGAATCTGCGAAGGTTTGCGCCGCGTGGGGGGATTGCGTACCGGGTGACGGAATCGACGGTGATCCGGGCGGGGTATGGGTTGACGAACGATCCGACGAACTATGGATCGTCACTCGGCAACCGGCAGAACTTTCCGGATATTGTGGCGACGGCGCTGACTCCGCCGAACGGTTTCTCTTATGCAACGACGCTGCGGACGGGACTGCCCGCGGTGGCTGCGCCGGATTATTCGTCGGGCCGGGTGAATGTGCCGTTAACGGCGGGCATTTTTACGGTGGACAACAAAAACTATGTGCGCGGCTATGTACAGTCGTGGAATTTCACGGTGGAGCAGCGGATCAAGAGCTGGATTGCGTCGGCCGGGTATGTGGCGACGCGGTCCGTGGATGTCCTGGCGACGTTGAACGAGAACTGGGGGCCGATTGGCGCGGGGAGCGCGGGGCAGGTGCTGAACGCGCTGTATAAGCGGACGGCGACGACGAATACGATTGGGACATTAGGGACGAACAAGTACGATTCGCTGCAGGCCAGGGCCGAGCACAGGTTTGCAGAAAGCTACCAGATTGGGGTGAATTACACGTTTGCCAAGGCGGAGGGCTATTCCAACCAGGTGGCAATTCCGGCTTATTTCCGGCTGAATTATGGGGCGCTGGGGAACATTGCTCATCACAGCGTGGGGTTGAGCGGCATCGCGGACCTGCCATTTGGCAAGGGCAAGCGGTTTGCACAGGGGCGCGCCGGCACGATGATTCTGGGAGGGTGGCAGGTGACGTCGGCGATGATTTTGCGGAGCGGGACCCCGTTTACGGTGACGGCGGCCAACACTACGCTGAATGCGTCGGGTTCGTCGCAATTTGGGGATTGCGTAAGCACGCCGAAAAAGCTGGGCGGAATTTATCAGTGGTACGACAAATCGGCGTTCGCGGTTTCGGCGGCGGGGCGGTTTGGGACGTGTGGGACGAACAGCCTGTGGGGGCCGGGGCTGGTGAATCTGGACAGCAATGTGAGCCGGACGTTCAAGGTGACGGAGCGGATTACGGCGAAGTTCTCGGCGGAGGCGTTTAATGTTGCGAATAAGCCGCATCATTCGAATCCGGTGGGGAGCGTGAGCAGCGGGACGTTCATGCAGGCGCTGGGGATCGCGAATACGGGGCGGGAAGGGATTGATGAGCGGACGTTCCGGGTTGGTTTGCGGGTCGGGTTTTGATTTAAAACGAACGTCGACGCATCTTGACATAACGGACTGAAAGCATCACGATGTCTACATGAGGACCACCCTGACGCTGGACGACGAAATTGCCGAGCAGTTAGCCGAATTGGCGCGGCAAATGCGGAAGCCGTTTAAGGCGGTAGTGAATGAAACGTTGCGGCGTGGTCTGAGCGCCCATGGGAACTTCGGGCCGCCGGAGCCGGAGTTCCGTCTGGAGCCGCATGCAGGGAATTTGCGGGCGGGTATGGATGAGCGCCGCCTGAATGAGTTGGCGTGGGAGTTGGACGAAAAGCCGCGGTGATTATCCCCGATCTGAATCTTCTTGTTTATGCGTATGACTCGAAGTCGCAGTGGCATGCGGCGGCGGGCAAGTGGTGGGTGGAGTGCCTCTCTGGCCATGAGGAAGTGGGCATTTCCTGGATGATTGCGTTGGGGTTCGTGCGCCTGTGGACGAACCCCCGAGTTTTTCAAAATCCAATGACGGTGGATCAAGCCACGGGACATGTGGAGTCGTGGCTGGCGAGGCGGGTGGTGCGGGTGCTGAACCCCGGACCGCGCCATGCGGAACTGGCGTTCGGCTTCCTGAGACAGGCGGGGCAGGGGGGAAACCTGACGACGGACGCGCATCTGGCGGCGTTGGGCGTTGAGTTCAAGGGCGTCATTTATACATCAGATACGGATTTTCTTCGATTTCGCGATCTGCGGTGGGTGAACCCTTTGCGTTGAAAGCCGCTGAAACCTGCATTTTCCGCCTAATATAACAGCGCTCATCGAGACTTTACCGCCTTGAGGTAAGCAATCAAATCGCGCCGTTCCCCCGCCTTGGCAACGTAGAAGTCCATGTTGTTCATCGGGGCCACCGAGTCCGGGTTTGCCAGCCACTTGTCCAGCGATTGCTCATCCCATTTCACGGCCGCTTTTTTCAGCCCGGTTGAATAGAGAAATCCAACCGATGTCCCGCTGGTCCGGCCAAACAGACCGGCCAGCTTGGGCCCTTCCCTGTGCTGGTCGAGCGCGTGACAGCCAGCGCAGCGGGACGCGAAGACGTTCTTTCCGCGCTCCGAATCTCCAGGCGGCGTATCGGCGAGAGTCTTTTCCGGCTCGCCAAGTTTGCTGGTAACATCTCCACGGGCCCACGCCAGCAACAGCTTTACGTCAGCGCCGGTCACGGCCGCATCACCATGGTCGAACCGGTACTGGGACGGAGGCATCACGCCTGCCCGGGCAACTCCGGCAATTACGGCGCGCAGTAGCAGGATCTCTTCATCGGGGAGCGACTCCCAGCGGGAAAGGTCCATCTGTTCCCTCGCTTCCGTTATATCGTGTTCTACCAGCCAGGACGCCGGAGCGAACCGTGCATACCAAGGCCACCGGGTTTGCGAAGAGTGGCAATCTCCGCATTTTTGGCGTAGTACGGATTTCACTTCCACCGGGATCAAGGCGTGTTCCAACAGCAGGGTGGAAGGCGAGTCCGTTGCGACAGTAGTGGCCGCCCGGGGATTCCCAAACGGATGCGTGAAGCTGAGCGCAAATGATACAGCCAGCGTCACCATGAGAACAATTGATAGGACCACGATTCGCCGCATGGGAGTTAGTCCCCTCCCAGCGGATAGTCGACGATGGCATGCGGACTATTCTCCGGCCGGTAAGTGACGGTGGTTATCCCTAAGGCACCCGCCAGTTGGCTGGCCGGCAATACTTTGGGTCCGGCATGAGGCGCGGAACCGGGCGCAGGCTGGGGGAAGGCGGTTGACATGGCGGTGTGGAAACTCACATTGCCCTCCACCTTCTGAACTACCTGGTGGATGTGCCCGTTCAAAACCGTAACCGAGCCGAATCGCTTCAACAGCGAGAGCGCCTCTGCCCCATCGCTGGTACCCCAGCCCCAGTCCGGATAGACCATCCAGAGGGGAATATGCGCGAAGACAACCATGGGCGTGGAGGCGGAAAGCCCGGCCACGTCTTTTTTCATCCACTCTAGTTGCTGGGGTCCAAGATTGCCCAGTGAATCCAGCATCACTACGTTGTTCAAACCCATGAAGTGCACACCCTTGTGGTCGAAGCTATACCAACCACCGCCGGGCGTGCCCTTGCCGAAACGCTCACGATACAAAGCGCCGCCGTCGATAGAGGTATCGTGCTCACCCGGCACGTAGAAGGTGCGGTCTACCTTGGCACCCTTGATGACCTGTTCGGCGGTATCGAACTCGGCCGGCTTGGAAAGATGGCTAATGTCACCTGTGTGCAGAATGAAGTCGGCGGGGTGCTTCGCTTGTGCGGCGTTCACCTTGTCGATAGCGGTTTTCAGGGTGGCAGTGACGTCCGTATTAGCCGGCTTGCTGAACCCGATGTGACTGTCGCTGATCTGGACAAAGCTAAAAGATCCGGCATCGGCCTCAGCCTGGTTCTGGGCCAGGAGCCGGGAGGCGGGCACTCCGCCGGCCATGGTCCAAAGCAGTCCTGTGCCGGCCCAGCGCATGCAGTCTAAAAAGCCGCGACGGTCAATAGGGTCATCCGAAGTGGTTGTTTTTTCGTGTGTGTTCATGGTGGTGCAAATTCCTCGAGTGGGATACCCTGCATCGGCAGGTTTTATTCCCGATTTTCCGTGCGCCAGAAAATACGCAAAGGGCGGGAATAAAATTCGGCCAGGAGCGGTAGGCACGTTACGAGAGGTTTTGATGCCACGCTGCTCTACTCCGATTCTCTGCCTGATGTCCGTATGCCTGGTTTCTGGCCAAGTGCCTTCGAACCAAGTGGAACCGCAAGCC
>JBBQUE010000166.1:0-6642 GCA_038212805.1 Bryobacterales bacterium
CCGAACTTGCATAAGTGATGGTCTGCCGGATGCCGTTGTAGGCCAGATTGCTGCCAATCCGTTTCCCATAAGCACCCGCACCTTGCCCCCACTCCTTCGGGTCGTTCCGCCATTGGCCAAGCGCTGCTCCGAAACCCTCGCCTACTATGGCAACAGGCCCCACCGTATTCAGCCAGTAGTGTTGGAACCGGATTTTTTCGGTCAGAACCGCCGGTTGATCAGACGTGGCAATTCCCAAAATACGAGTGATGTTGAAACCGGAAGGGGGGGTCACAACTGGAGGCACCGGGGACGTTGCCAGGGGTTGAGCGAAGGTGGGAGAGAGACAGACCACGCCAAATGCGACGGCGCTCAAAAGGTATTTCACACCCTATTATAGTGCAGGTCAGTGGCCAGCGGCCTGTCTTCTCTTTTTAATCCCCCCGTGTAACTTTTTTACGCTTCTTCGATGCTGATGCTTGTCAGCGTATCGCCCTGCTTGATGGTGTTTACAACGTCCTGGCCGGTCCGGACCTGGCCGAAAACGGTGTGCTTGCCATCCAGCCAATCGGTCGCGATGTGGGTGATGAAGAACTGGCTGCCGTTGGTTCCGGGACCGGAGTTCGCCATGGAGAGCGTGCCTACTTTGTGTTTGTTGGAGTTGCCCTTGAATTCATCGGCAAACTTGTAGCCGGGTCCGCCGCGGCCGGTGCCCGTTGGATCGCCACCCTGCACCATGAAATCGCCGATCACGCGATGGAATACCGTGCCGTTATAAAAGCCTTCCTTGGCGAGGAAGACGAAATTGTTCACGGTCATGGGAGCATCGTTGGCGAACAGGTCGCAGATAATGGAGCCACGCGTGGTTTCAATGGTCGCGGTGTACGTCTTTTTGACGTCGATCGACATCGCGGGTGGGGCTGAATACTGTTTGGACATATACACTAGATTACCAGCCGGTCTAAAATGAGACAGATGATCCAAAACTTTCGTCTTTTCGAGACCGGGCCCGATCCTTTCGGGCGCATGTGGCAGGTTGAATTCCGCTGGCTGCAAACCGGCATCTCTATCCGCCACGCCGATACCGTGGACGTAAAGTTTGAGGTCGCTACCTTGGACGAGCCTAAGCAGGAGCGGGTGATTGCGCTGCGCCATCCGGATCTGCTGGCGCTATCGAAATCCACCGGCCACGCGCTGACCGATCCCTGGTGCATGAAACTGGCCGGTAGCCACCTGGAGCACATGATTCTGAGCGGCGAGGATATTGAAAAAACGCTGGTCACCGTCCCGGCCGCCGATTTGTCGCGCTATGCTGCTCAGCTAGCCGCACCGGTGGCAGTGGTCTAATCCGGACGATTAGGGGGTAAGAGCCATACGGTTCACGTAAGGGTCCAGAGGGGTACTCCTGAAGCGCTTGCTTACGCGCGCGTCCCGGCAGTTTTTTGCGTCTTCCGAGCCGTGCGCGTGAGCGAGCGGTCCCCGTGGACGGTGCCCTGCTACTCTTAAGGTTTGTGCGCCTACTGTTTTGTCTTTTTCTCTCTTCCATGGCGGCGTCGGCCCAGACCCTGCCCCAGATTCTTAGCCAGGAGTTGGAGCGTAACTTCTCCGGCCTGAAGCAGAAGGGCGATCCGCCTCCCTACTTCATGTCCTATGCGGTTACGGATGAGGAAACCGAGGTGATCTCGGCCAGCCTGGGCGTCCTGCAAAGCAAGAACAAGAGCCGGGCCCGGTATCTGGATATCACGATCCGGGTGGGCAGTCCCAAGCTGGATAATTACCACATGATCCGGGGACAGCGCGCGCGCTTCACTCCTGGATCGGCACTCCCGGTGGACGACGTGCCCGCAGCTCTGCGGCAACGCATCTGGCTGGAGACGGACCGGACATACCGGCTGGCGGCGCAACGGCTGATCGAGATCCAGAGTAATTCTCAAACACGGGTGGCGGAGAAAGATCAGTCGGACGATTTTTCCTCGGAAGAGCCCTCGGTTCACGAAGAGACCGTGCCCCGGCTTCCCTTCCCCGCGGAAGAGTGGACCAAACGGCTGCGGTCGTGGTCGGCCGAACTGGCAAAGTACCCGGCCGTCCTGAACTCCAGCGTTTCCCTGGTGGTTCGACGGGAGACGAGGTATTTGATTACCACCGAAGGCACGCGCTTGCAGCACGGCCGCACCTTCACCACCGTTGCCATCAGCGCGCAAGGCAAGGCGTCGGATGGCATGGATCTGGGCGCGTCGGAAAATTTCCAGGGACGGGATTGGGATGGGCTCCCGAAGCCCGCCGAAATCGCGGCCACGGTGAATAAGGTTGGAGCTGATCTGACTGCGCTGCTGAAGGCGCCCGTAGTGGAGCCCTACATTGGCCCCGCGATTCTTTCCGGTAGTTCTTCCGGCGTCTTCTTTCACGAGATTTTCGGACATCGCATTGAGGGCCACCGCCAGCGGGACGAGAGCGAAGGCCAGACGTTCACGGCCAGCGTGGGAACCAGCGTGTTGCCGGATTTTCTCTCCGTGGTGTTCGATCCCACGCGCGAAAAGATTGGCGCGGTGGAGCTGAATGGCACCTATGGATATGACGACGAGGGCGTGAAAGCGCGCCCGATCACGCTGGTGGAAAACGGCATTTTGAAGTCGTTTCTGATGTCGCGCTCGCCCATCAAGGGGTTCGACCACTCGAACGGCCACGGACGCAGGCAACCGGGAGCGGAGGTTGTTTCGCGGCAATCGAATCTGATCGTGCAATCGAAAAAACAGGTGACGGATGCCGAGTTGCGCCGCATGCTGATTGCCGAGGTCAAGCGCTTGGACAAACCCTACGGCCTGTATTTTCAGCAGGTTAGCAGTGGGTTCACCACTACGTCCCGGCGCGGACTTCAAGCTTTTTCCGTAATTCCCTTGCTGGTCTACAGGGTTTACCCGGATGGCCGGCCCGACGAACTGGTGCGCGGGGCCGACATTGTGGGCACACCCCTGGCCAGCTTTGCAAAAATTCTGGCAACGTCGGACAAGGCCGAGGTTTTTAACGGCACATGCGGCGCGGAATCCGGATGGGTTCCTGTTTCAGCGGTGTCTCCGGCGATTTTGGTTTCAGAGATCGAGATTCAAAAGAAAGATCAGTCGCAGGACCGTCCGCCCTTGCTGCCGAGGCCGGTGGGCGACGAGGGAGCGGCAAGATGAAGCCTCTCATCTGCCTGAAGCCTGTTGTCTGGGTGTTACTGGCCGCGCTTGGCACGTTTCCGCTGTCCGCGCAGGACGATGTGATGCTGAAGGCCAAGCGGGATGAAATGGAGCGATCCCGCCAGTTGAAGGTGGCCAGTACAGATCCGCCCTACTTCCTTTCGTACGGGGTTGAAATGGCGGATGCCATCTCCGTGACTGCTTCCCTGGGTGCGTTGATCGGTTTCAGCCACAACAATATCAAGCTGCCCGGGGTACGCCTCCGCATGGGTAGCCCGGCGTTTGATAATGCCAATCACGTTTACTCGGACTTTTATTCGGGCACCCGGTATGATCCGGAATTGCTTCCGCAGGAGGACGATTACCCCTCTATCCGGCGGACTTTCTGGCTGGCGACGGATCGCGCGTTCAAGACGGCGCAGGAAGCGATTGGGCGAAAACGGTCCGCGCTGAAGAACGTGAATCTGGCTGAGCAACTTCCGGATTTCTCGTCCGCGGAGCCGGTGCAGATGTTGCAGACGTTGAAAGCCCCGAAGATTGACGAGAACGCATGGAAAGCCCGGGTAGTGAAATTATCGGGATTGTTTACCGGGTATCCGGGGATCCTCTCCTCCGGTCTGGAATTCCAGAGTATCCAATCGGCCAACTATCTTTTAACCAGCGAAGGGACAGCCATCCGGATAGCGGAGAACCTGGCGTTCCTGCGCATTCGGGCCTTCACGCAAGCCCCGGACGGCATGCAATTGCGCAATGCGGATGTGGTGCAGACCTTGGACACCTCAGCTTTTCCAGGGGAAGCTGAGTTGCGGCGCGCGATTACAGGCGTGGCGGATGAATTGACCGCGCTGGCTGCTGCCCCGGTGGGCGATTCCTATGATGGACCCGTGTTGTTTGAGCCGCGCGCCGCCGCTCAGTTATTTGCGCAAGTAATGGGCGACAGCCTGAAAATCACCCGCAAGCCGATTGGCGACCCAGGGCGCAACGTGTCCTATCTCCCGAGCGAACTGGAAGGGAAAGTGGGGTCGCGCATCCTGCCGGAGTGGATGGATCTGGTGGACGACCCACTCCAGAAAGATTGGCGCGGGCAACCGTTGCTTGGCTCCTATGAAGTGGACAGCGAGGGCGTGCGCCCGAAGCCATTGAACCTGGTGCAAAAGGGCGTCCTCAAAAGCTTTTACCTGACGCGCACGCCGGTCCGCAAGGGGTTCGAGAGCAGCAACGGGCATGCGCGCCTGCATGGAAGCTACGGCGCAAGCTCCCCGGGGTTTGGGAATCTGTTTGTGCGCGCGTCGGAAACCGTTACCCCGGTGGAGCTCAAGAAAAAGCTGATCGAGATGATCAAGCAGCGCAACAAACCATACGGGATGCTGGTGCGCAAGCTGGATTACCCTTCCGGCATGTCTGTCGACGAACTGAGGCGGGCGACAACGGCCATGGCCCAATCCGGCGGCGGCACGCGCCCGGTAGCGCCACCCGTCCTGGTATTTCGCGTCTATCCCGACGGACGGGAAGAACTGGTGCGCGGGCTGAGATTTCGTGGCGTCTCTACCCGATCGTTCCGGGATATCGCGGCCGCGGGATCCGACAATTTCGTCTTCAACTTCCTGGATTCGCAGTTGCCGTTTGCCCTGATGGGAGCGGGCGGGTTCATTTCGAATGCTTCGGTGGTGGCACCCGCCGTGCTGTTCGAAGAACTGGAGTTGGAACGCACACAGGATGATCTTCCAAAATTGCCGGTTGTGCCGCCACCCCCGATCGGAAGCTAGCCCCGATGCTTGTCACTTTGGTGAACCCACCCTGGTTCCGAGTGTGACTTGAACTTCGTGACACACAGTTTTATATCCGCTAACGTAGAAACAGAAGCAGAGAAGTGAAGGACGGTTATGAACCTGAATGTCGAGATCCCGGACAAGCTGGCACCGGCCTTAAAAGCCAAGGCCGATAAGCGCGGCGTTAGCGCGGCCAGCTACGCCAGCCAGGTTCTGGAACGTGATCTACGCTCGACTGAAATCCAAGCTAAACCCAACGAAGCGCCCATCTGGGAAGTCGTCATGGACATCATGAAAAATGTTCCCGATGAGGTGTTCGAGCGGCTGCCCAAGGATGCGGCCAGCCAGGTTGATCACTACATTTACGGACTTCCAAAGAGAAGCTCGTGAATCCGGCTTTCGCAGACACCTTTTACTGGGTCGCTCTCATCCACCGAAAAGACGCAAGTCATCAAACCGTGCTGGAGTTCAGCCGCGCATTTACGTCGGTCCTGGTCACCACGGATGAAGTGCTCACGGAAGTTCTGGCTTTCTGTTCAGCGGAAGAAGCCCTGAGAAGAGACACAGGCAGGGCCGTCAGGCGAATTCTTACAGCAGGCAAGGTGCGCGTCATCCCGCAAAGCCGCCAAGGTTTTCTCGACGGTCTCGATCTATACGAAGCTCGCCCGGACAAGGGCTACAGGCTGGCCGATTGCATCGCGATGCAGGCCATGCGCCGCGAGGACCTTATGGATGTTCTGACCAACGACCGGCATTTCGAGCAGGAAGGCTTCCGTGCCATATTCCGTTCAACGTAACTATTCGAACGAGGCGAGGATTGAATGGAACCGGCCCCTGATGACTTTGAGGACTTGCTCGCCCAGACGACAGCGGATAAATTTCTGAGCAACGCGCTACTGATCGCGCTGGTGGAGAAAGGGGCGCTCACGAGAGGAGCGACGTGGCAGTGCGGTGACTAACGTAGTGACCGATGTTGAAGCTAGCCCGCAAAGGGCCGTCCCGCGGATTCCGTTTTACAGGCGATTGCCGAGGAGCCTGGCATGGGTCTGCTGAACCGCGCCATTTTTCGGGAAGTAGCGTCCAGCGCCGTACTGGGCACCGTGCTCTTCACCTTTGTCCTGTTCCTGCAACGGGTAGGGAAGCTGTTTGAGATCTTAGTACGCAGTTCAGCACCCGCGGCCACCGTGGGCCAACTGTTCGCGCTGGCGATTCCCTTCACGCTCACCTTTACCATACCGCTGGGTGTGCTCGCCGGGGTATTGATCGCCCTCAGCCGCATGTCGGCCGATGGGGAAATCATTGCCTTGCGCGCCGCCGGGGTCTCCAGCCGCAAGGTTCTGGGACCGGTCCTGACGTTCGCGTTTCTGGCCATGGCGGTGACGGCCACCGCTACGCTCTGGCTGACTCCGTATTCGGTTTCCATGACCTACCGGGTGCTGAATCAGTTGGTAGCGGCCGAGCTGACCGCCGAGGTGCAACCGCGCATTTTTGAAGAGCAGTTTCCCAATACGGTGCTCTACGTGGGCGACGTTATTCCGGGGCCGGTCACCCGTTGGCGCAAGGTCTTCATGGCGGACATTCGCCCGGCTCAGGACCGGAGTGGCGCAAGCCAGGAGCGCGGAGACAGCCCCCGCGTCACCGTGGCGTCGGACGCCATCGCAATCCCCGACGTGGACAAAAACCGCATCCAACTCTCCATGTTGAACGGCAGCACGCAT
>JBBQUE010000167.1:0-6611 GCA_038212805.1 Bryobacterales bacterium
AGCCAGGCAGATCCCGCTGGCGTCCGCCGTGGCTGAGTTGGAGGATGAACTTACACTCGTGCTCATGGACGCGCTGGCCGAGTTCGCGCCAGAAAGGGATCCGTTCGTCACAGTCAATGGTGGCGTAGTTGGGAAGAATGCGGCCGCGCATTTGTACCGGGACGAAGGATGAGATAATAGCGCCCACGCCGCCCTGGGCGAACTTCAGTTCCCAGTTGATACGCGCCTGGTTGCCGGAACCGTCGTAGTTGTCGAAGCGTCCGGCGATGTTCGACCGGAAGATGCGGTTCTTCACGGTCAGATTGCGGAAAGACAGGGGTTCGAACAGGATGTCGCTCATGGGCCTCCGCGTTATAGTGCCACGGAGATGCCATTCGTTTCAAGCGTTCTGTTAGAGCATGCGGTCGCGCTGCACGGTTCGCATCTCGTCGATGATGCGCTCGAACACCCGCTTGGCGGCTTCCGGCGAGAGGGGGCCGGCGTTGTTGGCGGTAATGTTCCGGAACACGTCGTCTTCCCGCTTGGGCTCATAAATCGGCATCGCCATTCCCTGTTTGATGCGGCCGATCTCCTCCACAATGCGAGTTCGTTCGTTCAGCAGCGCCATAATCCTGACGTCCACGGCGTCAATCCGTTGGCGGCAGTCGAGTAGATTTTCCCGGCTCATTTTTTAGATGGTAAACCACTGGCGAGCTCGCGCGTGAGGGCCTCCACGTTTTCGCAAAGCTGGGGGCTGCCCAGGTTGTTCTCGATGCAGCGGACCAGGGCGCTGCCGACGACCACCGCGTCGGCGATAGTTCCCACCTCGCGCACCTGGGCGGCGGAGGCGATTCCGAACCCGACAGCGAGCGGCAGACCGGTGTCGGCGCGCATGGATTCTACCAGTGAAGTGGCGCTCGAAGCCAGCGAATCCTGAACGCCCGTCACGCCCGTACGGGAAACCAAATAAACGAAGCCAGTGGAGTATTGCGCCACCAGTTTGCGGCGCCGCGGGGTGCTGGTGGGGGCCGCTAGAAACACCGTGTCCAGCCCGTGTGGACGCATGGCGCCCACGTAATCCCCGGCCTCTTCCACGCTCAGATCGGTCATCAGGCAACCGTCGATTCCACAGGCCACGGCGTCGCGGGCCAGCGCGTCCAGGCCGTAGCGCAGCACTGGGTTCAGGTAGGTGAACAGCAGCAGGGGGACCTCAGAATGCTTGCGGATTTCCGCCGCCATTTCCAGCACGCGATGCACCGTGGTTCCAGCCTTCAGGGCACGCTCCGCTCCGCGTTGGATCACTGGGCCATCCGCGATGGGGTCGGAAAACGGGACGCCCAACTCGATCAGGTCCGCGCCGCCGCGTTCCAGCGCCGCGACCAGTGCCGGAGTATGCGCGGGGGTGGGGTCGCCCGCGGTTAGATAAGCGATAAAGCCTGGGCGGCCTTCCTCGCGAAGGCGCGTAAACATGCGGGTGATTCTAGTCGGGTTCATCTTACTCAACGGCATCGAGTTCCCGGAGATGTTCACGGTAAATGTCGGTATCTTTGTCGCCCCGCCCAGATAAATTAATGAGGAAGATCTCGCCCTTGGCGGAGGGCGCCCGGCGCAGCGCTTCGGCCACGCCATGGGCGGATTCCAACGCGGGAATCAGCCCTTCGGTGCGTGATAGCGTGGTCGCGGCCGTGAGCGCATCCTGGTCGGAACAGGACACGTATTCGGCCCGGCACTGATCGCGCAGCATGGCATGCTCCGGCCCAATCATGGCGTAATCCAAGCCCGCCGAGATGGAATGCGTCGACGATACCTGGCCATCGCGATCCTGCAGAAGGTAACTGTACGCGCCTTGCAGGACTCCAGGGGAGCCGCCTTCGAAGCGCGCGGCGTGTTCACCTTCGCCGAAGCCGCGGCCACCCGCTTCCACGCCGATCAGTTTCACGCCCGCATCGCCCAGGAATGCGGTGAAGATGCCGATGGCGTTGCTGCCGCCACCTACGCAGGCGAAGATGGAATCGGGCAGGCGATGTTCGCGGTCCAGCATCTGAACGCGGGCTTCATCGCCGATGCAGCGGTGGAAATCGCGCACCATCATGGGGTAGGGATGCGCGCCCAGCGCCGATCCCAGCAGGTAATGCGTGGTCTCGACGTTGGTCACCCAATCCCGCATGGCTTCGCTGATGGCGTCTTTCAATGTCCGGCTACCGGTATTGACTGCCACCACCTTGGCCCCCAGCAGACGCATCCGGAAGACGTTCAAGCTTTGGCGGCGGACGTCTTCGGCACCCATGTAAACGATACATTCCAGCCCGAACAGCGCGCATACGGTGGCGGTGGCGACGCCGTGCTGGCCGGCTCCGGTTTCCGCGATGATGCGTTTCTTGCCCATGCGGCGGGCGAGCAGAGCCTGCCCGAGCGCGTTATTGATTTTGTGCGCGCCGGTGTGCAACAGGTCTTCGCGCTTGATGTAGATCTTCGCTCCGCCCAGAATCTCGGTCAGGCGTTTGGCGTAGTAGAGCGGCGTGGGACGGCCGGCGAAATTTGCCAGCAGGTCTTTCAATTCGGCCTGAAACGAAGCGTCCAGCCGCGCTTCATAGTAAGCTTGCTCCAGTTCTTCGAGCGGGGCCATCAGAACTTCGGGAACAAAGCGGCCTCCGTACGGACCGAAATGTCCTCGGGCATCGGGGGTGGTAGCGGTCATGATTTCTCCGCGGTCAATGCCGCTTGGATGAATTTTTCCATTTTCCGGCGATCCTTCCGGCCAGGCGCGGATTCAATGCGGGAACAAACGTCCACGCCCCAGGGCTGTGCTTCCGCGATGGCGGTTTGAACATTTGATTCATCCAATCCGCCGGCCACGATGATCCGCTTGCCGGTCAGGCCTGCCGCGTGGCGGGCGAGAAACCAGGGGAAAGTCTGGCCGGTACCGCCGTGCTGTTTGCCGGATACCGTATCCAGCAGGAATGCGCCCGCATGGGGATCCTCGAATTCAGTGAGATCGATGGTGTTGCGGACAGCCACGGCGCGCCAAGAGGGAAGTGAAGTGCATTGCGATCCTCCGTGCAGCTGGGCGATATCGAGACTAACTGCGCGCGCAATCGCGGCGATGGTTTCCTCATCATCATCCACGAAGATTCCAACTTTATAGACGCCGTTTGGAATAATACTCGCGATATCGGCGGCGTCTTCGGGGGAAAGGTAGCGCGGGCTTTGGCGGCAGAAGTTGAGGCCGATGGCGCCTGCGCCCGAATCTACCGCGGCGCGTGCGTCGTCGCGGTGGGTGATGCCACAGATCTTTACCATCATATTTTCACCATCATGGGAATAAAGCTCGCAAGGCTTTGGCGGGATCGGGGGAGCGCATCAGATGCTCACCCACCAGGAAGCCGCGATAACCTGCGGCGGCCAGGGTCTGCACATCGGCGGCGGAATTTATTCCACTCTCGGCCACTTTGATCACGCCATCCGGAATGGATTCGGCCATCCGCAGAGCTACGTTCAAATCTACATGGAAAGTCCGCAAATCGCGGTTGTTCACGCCGATGATGGAGGCTCCGGAATCGATAGCCAGCAGCAGTTCATCGTGGTCGTGTACTTCCACCAGGGCGGCCATGCGGTACTGCCCGGCCAGTTCGCGGAAGCGGCGGAGTTGGGCGGCATCCAGCGCGGCGGCGATCAGCAGAATGGCATCGGCTCCGTGGGCCGCGGCTTCCATCACGTGGTATTCGCAGGTGGTGAAATCTTTGCGGAGCACCGGGAGGGTTACGGCTGCGCGAGCGGTTTCCATGTCAGCCAACGAGCCCTCAAAGAAATCGCGGTCGGTGAGCACGGACAAGGCTGCGGCCCCGCCTAACTGGTACGATTGCGCGATGGAAGGCGGATCGAAATGCTGCGCGATGCGTCCCTTGCTAGGCGAGGCCTGCTTGATCTCCGCGATCACCGCGACTGGATGCGCCAGCAGGGCGGCACGGAAATCACGCCGTGATGAGATCGCACGCTCCGCACGAAGTTCCACATCGCTTTCGCGGTGTTGCAGTTCTTCGGTTTTACGGTGAAGGATGTGGGCCAGAATATCGGGGACTGCTTTAACCATGAAGGTGAACTTTCAATTTATCAGACGCTACAGGAAGCGATGCTTTTCGGCGGGCGCGGGCAGACGGCAGGCCTGGGTTCGCCCAAACCATTTGGTGCGGTTGCGGGCGATGAAGTCGTAAACCACGTCCCGCAGCGGCGCCGGGATGAGACGGAAGATTGCCGCCCACGAGAACGGGGGGCCGAGCAGGCTCAACATGCGGATTACAGCCGCTGAACGCAGGAGCGTGTTGTCGTTTTCCGCCACGATGATGGAGCCCACCCCGCCCTCCGGCAATCCGGCCTGGCGGGAGAATGCCGCGCCCGATTCCGACTGGCGCGCGGTGAAGCGGAAGACATCCCGGCGGTCGAACCGGAGCAGGAAATCCACCCAGCGATTACAGAATGCGCACTCCCCGTCGAAGACTACGACGGCGTGGTGTGAGAGATCCATACCTTTATGATGTGTTGTCGAGGCAGAATGCGGCAAAGATGCTGGCGATGTTGGCGGCTGCCGGAGCCTTGCTGTTCGCATTGGATGCCGCCCTGTTCCGGACCGGCCTGTACCGGCGCGTGATTGAGCCTCAATCCTACACGGGCCAGGCCGAGTTGGCCTTGCGCCAGACCGGCCGTGAGGTATTGGTGTTGGGAGACTCGCGCATCGCCGTCCCGGGATCCACATTGCGCTGCTGGTATTATCTGGGACGATTACGAAGACGAGGACGGCGCGTGGGACTGGGCGGACCGGGTGCTGGACCTGCGCATTGTAGTTTTATATTTGCGTTTTGGGGATGTATGGGATTTCACCAGATCATTCGAAGGTGGGAGCGAGCGGTTTGAGGCGGCCCGCGGGAGCTTGCTCCGTGGCGTTGAGCGAACTTTCCTGTACTTTCAGTTCTGAGGTAAGGCCATGGGGAGTTCCACCTAGAACGTGGATCCCTGGGCGAGTTGGCTGCGGGCAAGTTGGCTGCGCACACCGATCTGGCCCCCCATCAATTCCACTAATTGCCGGGAGATTGCCAGGCCCAGACCGCGCCCCCAAAGCGCCGCGTGGTGGAGCTGTCGCCCTGGGCGAAGGAAGCGAACAGGCTGGCCTGCTGGTCCGCTGAAATACCGATGCCGCTATCTTGCACGGAGAAACAGAATAGGGTCGCTTGCGCCTCCGTCCGGCGCCACGCCACATCGATGCGCACACTGCCGTGCTCTCTGAATTTGATGGCATTGCCGACAAGGTTGAACAGAATCTGCGACAAACGTTGTGGATCTCCCAGAATCAAAGCCGGTAAATCGGGCGCGTACGTGGTGGATGCTACCAGACCTTTTTGCCGGGCGGCAAAGTACAACGGCGCAGTGAACTCCTGGATGGTGGCTTTGAGATCGAACTCGAAAGCCTCCAACGAAATCTTTCCCGCTTCCAGCTTTGAAAAATCGAGCATGGATTGAATCAGCCCCAGTAGAGACGCTCCGGACGTCTGGATGTCGTCCAGAAACTCACGCTGTTCCCCGTCCAGATTGGTATCCGCCAAAAGCTCGCTCATGCCGATGATTCCATTGAGGGGGGGCCTCAATTCATGGCTCATGGTGGCGAGAAATTCCGATTTCGCACGAGCCGCCTCCTCGAATCCCCGCATCGCTTCGCCCATGGTTTCCCGGGCACGTTTATTCTGGGTCACGTCCCGCGGCCTTGGGGATTGCGGAGCGGGGTAAGCGTCAAATCCCACCAGGCGTGCCCCAGGAGGAGTTCGGATTGGGATTCGCCGGCCTGGATCTGGTCCAGAAGTTGGGGCCAGGGCAATAGAGCCTCCGCGATGGCGGAACCCAGCCGGGCACGGGAGCCAATTATTCGGGCCGCGGCCGCGTTCAGATCCACCAGGCGGTTCTGGCTGTCCATGACAAGCAGGCAGTCCGGCATGTTTTCAAGGACAAGACCGCGGGCAATGGGAACCACGTCAAACAGGCGGAACCGGAAGAGCGCGCCTGCCAGAAGCGTTCCCGTGGCAGTGAAAGCGAAGGGAGCGGGATCCAGGTCGCCGAAGGGACCGAGGTGGAGAATAAACAGCAGATTCGCGATCCAAGGCAAAATTCCAGCGCCTACCACGGTAGCAGTCTGGAACCGGAAGACCCGGCCACCCCGGGAGGTCTTGCCAATTAGAATCACCATGCCCGCCAGCATCAGCATGGAGGCATATGCGGCGGCCAAGTACCAGGCCGGGCCCCGGCCATTGGACATCACGTGCAGGCTGCCCAGTTGGGCCATGTGTTCCTGGTTACGGAATACCTGGTGGAAGTTGGTGGCCGAGTGGAAGCCGCAAACCGCCGGAGTTAGGCTGAGCAGAAAAATTCGCCACGGCTTCCAGGCTGCGCCCGAACCGCAATAGTGGGAACAGAACAGCAACCAACAGACCGGCACCGCCAAGATCGGAAAATAGGTGATTTTAACCAGCAGGTAGTGGGCGTGGAAATCAGGCGTAATTACCTGGAATAAAACTCCGGTAGTCCATAAAGCTACGAACGCCGAGAGGACGGATAACTGGGCTGGGCTGGGCTGTCCGCGGGCCTGCGCG
>JBBQUE010000168.1:0-6607 GCA_038212805.1 Bryobacterales bacterium
GGAGCGGATTCGGTCATGATTGGGAGCCTGCTGGCGGGCACGGAAGAAAGCCCCGGGGAAACGATTCTGTACCAGGGCCGGACGTTTAAGAGCTACCGCGGAATGGGGTCCATGGGGGCCATGGCACAAGGCGGGTCGGAACGGTATTCGCAGGATCCCAATGGCAAGCTGGTTCCGGAAGGAATTGAAGGCCGCGTACCTTATAAAGGACCGTTGGCCGAACTGGTGTATCAGTTGGTTGGCGGCCTGCGGGCGGGTATGGGGTACTGCGGGGCCGCCAACATCAAGGAACTTCAGGAGAAGGCCAAGTTCCTGCGGGTGACCTCGGCGGGTTTGCGCGAGAGCCACGTGCATGACGTGATTATTACCAAGGAAGCGCCGAATTACCGGCTGGAGAATTAGCGCTTCCAGGCACGCCCGGTAATCCTTGAATTAGAGAATATCTTCTAACCATGATCCGGGAGAAAATGCCGGAGCGCGGGAAGAATAAGCGCGTGGAAAAATAACCACATCTCCGCTCTGGCATTCTTCGCCGCGCAGAGTGCGGCAAGTGTTTCGGAATATCTCGAAAGGTCCAATGCGGGATTCTAGGGGCGTCACTGGCTGTTAGCCGATTCTACCGTGGAGCATGGATCTAGCCATAGTAAGGAACGTGGGCCCTTCCGGATCGATGGACCGGTCGAATAATTCGTAACTGTTCAGGTCTCCCCCTCGAAATCGCCCATTTAGATCGTTTCCAAGACGATTGGGCCTCTGCGAGCGAACGCACAGAATCAACAACTTAGCGCAAGCTCAGGATGACACACGGTTGTGTTTGAACAAGAATGTGCCCCTCAAAGGGGGTACCTGAACTG
The DNA here is from genome assembly GCA_038212805.1 of Bryobacterales bacterium. Lineage (GTDB taxonomy): Bacteria > Acidobacteriota > Terriglobia > Bryobacterales > Bryobacteraceae > JANXQZ01. The sequence continues at coordinate 855 of JBBQUE010000168.1, forward strand.
TTGTAATAGCACTTCGTGCAAACTGACCGGCCTACAGCCGGTCGCGGCAGCCAGTTTCAAAGTGGACGACAGTGTTTGGCATGGGTGGCCCTTCAATAGCGGGGGAGCGTGGGGTCCACATCGATACTCCAGCGATCAATGCCCCCGGCCATGCTCTGGCAATCGCTGACGCCCTGTTCACGCAGCCAATTGACCACCTGCATGCTGCGCACGCCATGGTGGCAAAAAATAATCAGGGGGCCTTCCTCGGCTTTGCTTTCGAGCTTCGAGAGGGCGGCAGGCACGCTGCGCATGGGAATCAACTCAGCGCCTTCGATGCGTGTCAATTGATATTCGCCCATTTCGCGCACGTCGATCAGTTGGACTGAGTCGCCTGCTTCCATCATTTGCTTCACTTCGCGGGGCGTGAGTTCGTAGGGTAGGGCGCTCATAAGGTGATCATGTCCCAGGGTTCGCGGGCGTTCACAAAGTCTCCCTTTGCTCCATCACATCAATTTCAGCGGCAGGCTGGTCGCGGCTGGGGACGCATTCCACGAAGTTGCACACAGCGCCGAAATCAACCCCTGGCGCGTCGCGCATTTTCGAAGCCACGAACCGGCCGCGGCCCCCGCAGCCAGTGCGACCGGCAACGGCGCGATCGTTGGCGGCGCGCGCGGATTGGGTGGCCAATAGTACGCTCGTCAGGAGTTCGTGTCTCTGCATGGGATACATCATACACGGTATGGGCATCGTGCAGGGCGTGAAGCGCCGGGTTGAGCATTGGCAACAGCATGACTTTAACCCGGGCGGTAGGCTAAGAACCAAGATCGACAGGTACGAAACTGCTCACGGTGGCCGCTAGCCGTTGAAGGTGCGTCCTTCGGCGGACCTATCCCGCGCTGGCTCCTGTTTTGGATTAAGAACTTTTGCGATGCACGTAGCTCGCGCGACCTTTTCGAGTTGGCCAATTTTGCCGGTTATCCGGTGTACCATGGAAAATTAGCGTGATCAGCGAACTGTTCGAGGCGTTGAAGCCGGGGGGCACCGAGTGGATGCTGGCTGAAGCCATCGATCCGGAACGCCTCCCCGCGCATATTGCAATCATTATGGACGGCAACGGCCGCTGGGCGGGCCGCCGGAGCTTGCCGCGCGTGGCAGGGCACCGGGCCGGTATGGAACCGGTTCGCACCACGGTGGAAGCGTGCAGCCAGATGGGTGTACAGGCGCTGACTCTGTACGCGTTTTCTACTGAAAACTGGAAGCGCCCGCGGCCTGAAATCGACATGTTGTGGCGGTTGCTGCGCCTCTACCTGCGGCGTGAAATGCCGGACTTGATGCGCAACGATGTAGTGTTTTCCTGTATTGGGCGGATTGATGCGCTGCCCAGCCTGGTACGCGCCGAGATTGATTCGGCCATTGCGGCCACGGCTGGCAATCGAGGTTTGCGGCTCACGGTGGCGGTGAATTACAGCGGCCGCGCGGAGCTGGTCGATGCCGTAAACGCGGCCATCCGGCAGGCGCGCGAAGCCGGGACTTTGAATGGGTTCCAGATTTCGGAGGAGACGATTGCCGCAAATCTGTACACCGCGCACCTGCCCGAGCCCGATCTATTGATCCGGACATCGGGCGAAATGCGGATCAGTAATTTCCTGCTGTGGCAGATCGCTTACTCTGAACTTTATGTCACCGAGACGCTCTGGCCTGATTTCTCTCGCGCGGAACTCCTGCGGGCGGTGCTGGATTACCAGAAGCGCGACCGGCGCTTTGGCGGCTTGACATTACCGGCGGACCGGCGCGAACCGGAGCACTGGTATACGGCATTGAGCACCATACTGAGCACAACGGTTCGATGAAAAGAATTGTTACCGCTCTCATTCTGATTCCGTTGTTTGGATATCTTGTCGCTCTGGCCCCGCAGTGGCTTTTCCTGCTGGGAGTGTCAGCGGTGGCGACGCTGTGCTTCCGCGAGTTTGGCCAACTGGTGGCGCCGCATAATATTGAGGCACCGGGGGTGTTTGGATATGCCGCCGGACTCGCATTGATCCTGCTACCGCAGCGCGATGCGTCGTTTTTCGTGGTGATCGCGCTGCTGGGCATGGCGCTGGCACTGAGGTCACGGGATCTGACCGAGGTGCTTCCCTACGCCGGTGCCCTCCTGCTGGGAGTAGCGTACACGTATGGAGCGCTACGCTGCGCGGTAGACCTGCGAGCGGTTAGCCCGTACTGGGCGCTGTTTGCGTTGTCGTTGAACTGGGCGGGCGACATTGCCGCTCTCTACGTGGGAAAAGCTTTTGGACGGCACAAGCTTGCGCCGCACATCAGCCCCGCCAAGACGTGGGAGGGCTCCATCGGGTCGGTCGTTGCGTCGGTGGGGTACGCCGCCATCTATTTTCCGCGTTTATTGCCGGAGGTTCCGCTGCCGGAAGCTTTGTTGATTGCGGCGGCAGCCAACATTGCCGGTCAGTTTGGCGACTTGGTGGAATCCGCCTTGAAGCGTGGAGCGGGCGTGAAGGACAGCGGCAATCTTCTGCCCGGTCACGGGGGTTGGCTAGATCGCGTGGATAGCAGTTTGTTTGCCCTACCAGTGGTGTACTTTCTGGTGAGCAATCTCAGGCTGCGTCCCTGAGCCGCATGAATCGGACGAGGGCGATTGCGCATCCTGATAGTAAGAGTGGAGCTGCAAAGGGGATACCATGGTAGCCGCGCCGACGATTGTTGACGAAATCGAAGAACTAAAAAAAGACCGTAAGGCGATCATCCTGGCGCACCATTATCAGGATTCCGAGATTCAGGAACTTGCGGATGTGGTGGGCGACAGCCTAGAGCTGGCCCGGCGGGCGCAAGATTTTGAAGGCGACGTGATTGCATTCTGCGGCGTGTTGTTCATGGCTGAGACCGCCAAGGTTTTGAACCCCACCCGGACCGTGGTGCTGCCCGACTTGAAAGCCAGTTGCAGTCTGGTAGAGAGCTGTTCGGCCGAGCAGGTGAGAGCGTACCGCCGCCGCTATCCCGACGACGTGATCGTCAGCTACATCAATACTTCCGTGGATGTGAAGGCGGAGAGCGACATTCTGTGCACCTCGCGGAATGCCGTAAAGATCGTGAACTCCATCCCTCCAGAGAAGAACGTATTGTTTCTTCCCGACATCAATCTAGGCAATTACGTGAAGAAGCAGACCGGCCGCACCAATATGAAGATCTGGCAGGGCGCTTGCATCGTACACGCAACGTTTCCCGCGCGCCGGGTGAGTGCGGCCCGTGCCGAACACCCGCACGCTTTGGTGGTGGCGCATCCGGAATGTCCGGCGGATGTGCTGGCCATGGCGGATTTCATCGGCTCCACCAGCGCGCTGATTTCCTGGTGCGCGGAATCAGACGCGCAAGAATTTATTGTCATGACGGAGAGCGGGGTTTCGCATTCGCTGCATCGCGTGGCGCCCGGCAAGCAATTTTATTTCGTCGCCAATGAAAACTGTAACTGCAGCGAATGCCCGTACATGCGGCGCAATACTTTGGAAAAACTGCGCGACTGTTTACGGGATCTCTCGCCCCGCATCGAACTGGCGGCGGATGTGATGCGGCGGGCGGCATTGCCCATTGAGCGTATGCTCGCGGTAAAATAGTGCCGTGGGCTCTCCTCTCATTGACACCTTCGGACGCGTACATGATAACCTTCGCATCAGCGTAACGGACCGCTGCAACATCCGCTGCTTCTATTGCATGCCGGAGGTTGGTGTCAAGTTTATGCGGCATGAAGAGATTCTGTCGTATGAGGAGATTGAACGGTTTGTGCGCGTGGCGGCCTCGCTGGGCGTCACCAAACTCCGGATCACGGGGGGGGAACCCCTCGTTCGTAAAAACCTACCCACCCTGATCGCAAAACTGGCGGCCATTCCGAATATCAAAGACATAGCCATGACCACCAACGGAGTGTTGTTAGGGCCCATGGCGCAAGAGCTGTACGACGCGGGCCTGCGCCGTTTGAATATCCATTTAGATACGTTGGACCGCGCCCGCTTCGAGCAGATCACGCGCCGCGACGATTTGGATAAAGTGCTGGCCGGCCTTGAGACTGCGCGGCGGATCGGCTTCGGTCCGATCAAGATCAACGCGGTGGCGGTAAAAAATCTTGTGGAACCGGACATCGTGCCGCTGGCGCGATTCGGACGGGAGCACGGGTACGAAATCCGCTACATCGAGTTCATGCCGCTCGATGCCCAGAACCTGTGGGACCGGCGCAAAGTGCTGATGGCGGACGATATGATCGCGATGCTTTCGAGTGAAATTGGGCCCCTGGTAGAGATCCCGGACGCCGACCCACGCGCTCCGGCGTTAGAATACGGGTTCGCCGACGGCGTGGGCCGGGTGGGTTTCATTGCGTCCATCAGCAGGCCGTTCTGCCTGAATTGCAACCGCCTGCGTTTAACCAGCGACGGCCAGATCCGCTACTGCTTGTTCGCGGTGGAAGAAACGGACGTAAAGACGCTGCTGAGAAACGGCTCGAACGATGAGGCAATCGCGGATGCCATTCGCGCCAACGTGAGCAAAAAGTGGTTGGGCCACGAAATCAACACCTCTCAGTTTGTGCCCCCGCCGCGGCCCATGTACTCGATCGGCGGCTGATAGTTCATGGACTTAGCAAACGAACTAGGAGCGCTGTTCCAGCGTGATCTCACCCGTCTGATCCAGCAGGTGGAAGGGTTTGGGGATGAGAAATTGCTGTGGGAGTGCCCGGCGGGAATGACGAATTCCGCGGGTAATTTGGCCTTGCATCTGGTGGGGAACCTGAACGAGTATGTGGGGCGCCAGTTGGGCGGAGTGCCTTACCAGCGCCAGCGCGATCTGGAATTCTCCGCCACCGGCATTCCGGCCAAGGAACTGTTGGAGCGGATCTACGCGCTGGTGGAACTGGTTCCGAAAGTGCTTTCCGGTTTGTCAGAGAGCAGCATGAATGCCGTTTATCCCGAGCCTGTCATCGGAAGAACCTGGACCACCCGGCAGTTCGTGCTTCATCTGCACGCCCACTTCAACTATCATCTGGGGCAGATGGATGTGGTCCGCCGCATGCTGACCCACGGCACCGCGCTCAACCTGGCCAGCCTGTAACGCTATTGCTGTTGCTGCTGCTGTTGCGACACAGCGATATTCTCCGCGATTTCTTCCTGTAGCACCTGCACCCAATCCTCGGGAGCGGCCACTTCGTCTTCCACCGGAGGCGGAGCATCGGAAGGCGCCACGGTGACGGTCACCTTCAACTCGCTTTTCACCGAACCCTTGAAGACGCCTTTGCTGGGGGGGACGTCGGCATAATCCCGGCCCACCGCGGTGCGCACGTGCTGGTCGTTGGCCCGGACATTGTTCGTGGGGTCCAGACCCACCCAACCGAGACCGGGCAGCAGAACTTCCACCCAGGCATGTGTGGCTCCCTCCGCGGACCGGGTATGGTCGCCGCTGCGATGGAACAGATACCCACTGACGTAACGCGCTGGAATGCCCAGTTGGCGGAGCAAAGTGATGGCGATGTGGGCAAAATCCTGGCAGACGCCCTCGCGCCTGCGCAGTGCGTGTTCGATGGGCGAATCCACGGTGGTGGTGCTCTTTACGTAAGCCACCGATGTGAACAACGCTTTGTTGATTTCGTCCAGCAGTTGAATGGGGTCGCGCTTGCGGGCCTCCATCCGGGAGTGTATGCCCAACTCCGTCGCAAACTCATCCAGTTCCCGTGACGGACGCGCGAAATGGCTGGGCATGAGCATTTCCCAGTAGTCGCCGCG
>JBBQUE010000169.1:0-6606 GCA_038212805.1 Bryobacterales bacterium
TGTCGTAGCTGACCGACAGGTCGCGCTGCCACCCGGTGTTGGCCGGATCCCGCTGCGCCAGCGTTTCGGCGATTCCCAGCCCCTGCCGGTACGTCGCCAGCGCTCCTGCCCCATCCCCCTGCGCTACCTGCACGTCCCCGATTTTGATGTAGCTGACCGTGAGGTCGCGCTGCCACCCGGTGTTGGCCGGATCCGTGGACAGAAGGGACTCAACAAGACTGAGCGCGGACTGGTATGCCGCGTGGGCGTCCGCCAGATCTCCCGTGCTGACCGCGACATCGCCCAACCCATTCTGCGCCGCCATTTCGCCCCACTCGTCACCGGTTGCCCGGGCGATGCGCAGCGACTCCGAGAACGCGGTTCGCGCCTCGTTCAATCTGCCGAGCAAAATCAGCGCGTGGCCCAAGAGACGGGCGGTTTCGGCATCCTCCGGGTCAACGGCCAACGCCTTGCGATAAAACAGCACAGCTTTGGACACATCGCGCAGCAACGCGAGATTGGCCACGTTGCGCGCGGCTTCCGCCGTATTCTGGCGATCCTGCTGGTATTCCCGCTCGAACGCGTCTTCGGCCGCTTGCGAATCCCCAAGTGCCAGCGCGGCAAAGGCGGCGGCGAGGCCTGGACGATCTACCGTGGGTGCTTCCGCGAGCTTGGTTCTGAGTTCGTCAACCGTACGGCCCAGCGCTTCAATCTGGCCGGCCTGCAGATGGCGCATCTGCTCCAGTTCCTGGATTCGGCCGGCGTCGCGCAGCAGCGTATCCACGTCGGGGCCCACCGGTAGACGGGTGGCTTCAGCGATCCCGGCGATCAGGCGGCGGGTGTCGTCCTCCCAGCCGGTTTCGGAGACCTCGAGCGCGTTCCAATCAGCGAACAGCGGGCGCAGACCGGGCGGCAGGCCGGGGGGCGGCACATCCTGAACTTTGACGCCTTCCACCAGGGTGGGCAGCAGCGTGATCTCACTGGTGGCCAGGGCGGTGAGTAGTTCATGCCGGACCATGTCAGCTTCCTGGTGCAGTCGAGGCAGGTTGTCCTCGTTGGCCCAGCGTGGACCGATTACGGCGACGCAGACTGCGCTTCGGGTTAAGGCGTCGTCAATCTTTTCGCGCCACTTGCCGACGCCGATGCTGGCCACGTCGCGGAAGACGCGGTCGCGCCCGAAGCCGATACGCAGCCAGTCATACAGACGGCCGCTTGCGCCGCGGGCATCGTCACGGCGGTAACTGATGAAGATGTGGTCGCGCATGGGACGCTGACCGGCAACGATCGCTGAGCTGCTCATAGTACTGAATCTTTGAATGACTCCCAATGATGCCAGATAACAGGATGTACCAGACAATCAATCGCCGACGAACAAGAGGGACAAACCGGACGTTGCCGCGCACAAACGGAAACGCACTCGGCCCCATTACTATCGGTCTGGGATCGAAGCGCGGAGCCGGGACTCTTGTATTGACCTCGTAGTTCCTCAGGTCTACACTGAAGGCAATCAAGTTCCACCACGACCATCACCCTAAAAGGCAAAACAGAGATCGTCGTCCCGGAGCGAGTGCGGCTAGAGGCCGGCATAAAACCGGGGGATCAGGTGGAACTCAAGGTGTCGGGCGGCGTCATCAACATCATCCCGAAGCTGCCCTCCGCGGATGACGAGTACACGCCCCAGCAGCGCCGGTGAGGTGATCGCTCACATGAAGGAGGGGATCGAGAAGAGAGCACCCGCCAAACGAGCCAAACGCTCTCGATGAAGGCTGCCAACTCTGAACGTGCGGGGCAAACCCTGGATGGCCTTACCCCTGTGGTGCGCAAGGCTCTTTTCAAGCAGGTGAAGCTTTTGGAGCAGAACGTACGGCACCCATCGCACCGCGCCAGGAAGTACGATGAAAGCCGGGATCTGTGGCGGGCCCGCGTGAACAAGGACTGGCGATTCTACTTTCTCATTCGGCGTGAAGCCGCACGTGCCGGTCGTGCCGGTACACAGTAGGCGCTGTCTGCGACGCCCGGTGTTCTCCATTATGAAACCACTTAGTGAGTTAGCGAATAGATCACGAAATTCACGCCGATCCGAATCCCGAGCGCGGAGTACTTTTCCGGGTAACTGGGATCGTCGGCCCACTCCCAGGAATCGCCGACATCAGAGTTAAATGACATCGTCACCATGATCCGGTTATGATCGTCGAAGATGCCCAGCCAGTGCGGCACCGACCCGTCGTTGCGGTAGGTGGTCCCGCGTCGCAGCGCCCAAGTCCCGGGGATTTGATAGCGGTCGTCCAAATCGTACACGGTGTGGAAGAGCGTGTCCTCATCGGCCACCTCGACGGCCGGGCGGTCCGGAAAAACCATTTTCATGCTTTCCTGAAATCGGTCCCATTCCTCGGTACCCCAAAAATCGTCGAGATACAAGAAGCCGCCGCGGAGTAAGTAATCGCGCAGCCGCGCAGCTTGGCTGGGAGTGAGTTTCCAATCACCCATCTCACCGGCGACTAACCATGGCCAGTTATAGACGTCGTCGCCGTCATCCAGGTTGACGGGTTGCTCCACGGACCGGCTGTGGACGCGGGTGAGGCGGCGGACGGCGGCGGCGAAATGGCGGTCGGCGCGCGGGTAATCCTGAGACCAGCTGGTGCCGCCCTCGGTCCAGTTAGAAGATGCGCCGCGCCAGCGTCCGAAGCGCGCGAAAGGGTGCGGAGGATACATCAGGCGGGCCTGGATCCATTCCGTTTTCTCCTGGTAATCGGGTGGCAGCGCGATGTCGTCGTAAGCTTCCAGGCTGCGGTAGACGCGGAAGGGCTGCTGGAAGGCGAACAAGGTGGTAACGCAGGCCACCACCGCCGTCAGCCGCCACCCTGCTTTCAACCCAGTCATCGCCTTGTTGTGAGGATAGCAGGCGGTTCGCTAGTGGGGCGGGGCGCGGTGGAGGGCGGCGTCACTTTGCCATCGATGGCACCGGGTTGCCCGGCACTGTGGATCGATTGGGCATCCTGCAAGGAACGGGACTCGAGCTCGATCAAGCCATGCTGCGCGTGAGTAAGGAAATGGAGCACGTTTACCCGGAACTGGCCGCCGAATTTTACACCGTTGTTATGCCGGTGAAGGCCCGCCCAGAGATCGGCAAGGCTTTTCGGCAACTGGTCCGGCGCACCGGCATTGAGGATCTTAAATCGCTATCCGCCATGATCGTGTAGAGCGAACGTTTCGGAACCAGCCTGTCGCAGGCGCTGAAAGTTTACTCGGACGCGCTACGCACGCGACGCCGTCTCCACACTGAGGTGTCAATTGGGAAGGCAGGCATTCAGATGCTTTTTCCGATCGCGCTGTTTATTTTGCCCGTGCTGTTTACGATCACGCTGGTGCCGGGCGTGCCTAGCGTATTGCGAGATCTGCGCGGGGGAATCGGGGCGCGCTAGACGCTTACCGCGAAAGCCTTGGTTTCCCCATGCCCCGCTGAGTCAAGCCCGCCCAACCTCAATCCGAACCTTAACCACCTCCGACTTGCCCGCGTCCCCAAACCAACACACATGTTCGCTCACCAAATCCAACTGAATCTCATAAACACCCGCCGCGGGACAAGGAATCTTGACTTCCAAGGTAACCGACTCTCCCGGCTGGACGTTTCCCCCAGCCTTCCTCAACGCACCGCGGAAGTTGACGTAATCCCGATCAAACTCACCAGCAGCCAAATCCACCAGATGGCACCCAAGATTCACAGCTCCCGACGCGAGTCCACTCTCAAGCCAGGTGGCCGTTCCCGTATTACGAATACACACCTTGGCCCTGATCTCACCACCTTCCCGGTAAGGGCCGCTGAATTCCGCCTGAATCTCAGCCATCAGAGCGCTCATCACGCGGCTATCCACCAGCGTCACCGCTTCCTTGTGCAGAAAGAACGTGCGTGTTTTCTTCGCATATCCCCTGATGGGATCAATCACTCGACCATCTAATTCAGCAGATCCGGCAATAAACTTTTGGTATTCGGGTAGTGACAGCCGGGCCGCCTCGGGACCATACACCGCCAAAGTAATCTGTTTGAAGCCAGCGTCCCGCGCCCACTCCCACAGATCCTCGATCACAATGTCGTTCTCCAGAACCCCAGCTTTCATCTCGCTTTGAGACAACGCTCCCTTGGAGTGATCGGGCCCCGGCTCACAGAACCCGGCGATGCCGTCATGCCTAAGAACCCGGGCCATTTCAAAGAAGACGTCGCGCGGGTTGGGAACATGATGCAGCGCGTGCATGCACATAATCCGGTCCACGCTTTGATCCGGCAACTGAATGTAATGCCCGTCAAACACCAGAAACTCAGGAGCCAGGGTTGCGCCAAAGGGCGGGTGCTCGGCGTATCTGCGCCTCCCCAGATTCAGCGCTGTTTCCGAGACGTCGACGGGATACACCTTGCATCCCGCCTGACTGAGAAAATAGGAGCTCCAGCAACTGCCCGCTCCAAAGTCGATCACATCCATGAGCGGCCACAGGTCCAGGCCTGCCAGCAAGACCGCAAACTCCTGGAGCAGCCTGGAGCAATGATCGGATAGGTTGAACGGCTTGGCCAGAAGACAGGTGGGATCTTTGATCTTGGCGAAATATTCCTCCGCCGACCGGTTGAGTTCATCCACCGTCCGTGTCCGCAGTAATTCCTGAGGGCTAATCATCTGTGCCTATTCTAAGGGTTGCCGGGCCATGCGGTTAGAGATGCGGCCGGAGCCCAGGAGTTTGCCGTACTCGCGGCGGGACGCGCCTTCGGGGGTGTATTGCCATCGGGATCCTTGACGGAGAAGCTGTGGTTCTCGATGCCGTTGGTGTTTACCTTGCCGGGCCCCGGGACGCCCTTGGATTTCAGGTACAGGCGCAGGGCCCCGGCGTCCGGGGTCTCAATGGAGATGTGGTTCAGGCGATCGGTATTAGGCCTTTTCGGGGAAGACGTCCAGGTATTGGCGGTCGTTGATCTTGATGAAAGTCAGCGACAGGGTGCCGTCGGGGTTCTTGAGGTCGGAGGGCTCACCGTAGCCTGGAAAGTCCTATGGCAACGCCTGTGATGGGCGGACGGGTTTGCGCGGGCAGGAGTGCCGCGGCCAGTGCGACGACGCCGGCTAGATTTCGCGTAGCAACCATTTCACCGCTCGTTTTTGCAGTTTCAGGTGCTCGGGCTGCCATAGGGCGTGGATGGTATGGCCGACGGAGGTGAAGACCACGCGGCCCTTGCCATAATCGTAGGCCCAGCCGGCGGGCGATTTGGTCCCGAGTTTGTCGTAGGTGAGGCCGTCAACGTTTTCGTTTTCCAGCAGCAGGTATTTGCGGTCCTTGTCGTAGGCGACGTAGTGCTGCTCGTCATTCACCATGAAATCCTTGATGCCTTGCGTGATGGGGTGGCTGGCGTTGGTGACGCGCACTTTGAACGGCCGCAGGGGCGGGTGGCCGATGTAAGCGCCCCCCTGCACGTCGCGGTAGGTTTTATTCGTGAGCGAAACGTGGCTGTTGTTGTGGAGCGAATAGAAGCCGTTGCCCGCGTTCACGAATTCCTTCAGTGCGCCGGCCTGATCTTCCGTGATCCAGAACTGCGATTTGGGATCCGGGAAATCCTCTTTATTCTCCAAGGCGGCTTCGTAGTGCGTGTAGGCATCCGGACCCAGGTAGCCGTTGGGCCAGATCATGCCGTCGCGCAGGCACAGAAATATCTGATAGCCGTTCAAAAGCTTGCGCGAAAGCTGATCGTAAGCGGTGGTGTAATCCACGGTGACGCCCAGCCCTTCGAACATCTTCATGAGCGCGACGTGGATGTAATCGGAATTGTGATAGCGGTCGCCGATCAGGGCCAGCACGCGGCGGCCCGAGCTGGATTGGGCTGAGCTCTTCTGGGCTAAGCTCTTCGAAGATAGGCCCAGGGTTACGATTCCCGCGCCGGCGGCGGCCAGCAGATTGCGTCTGGAGTAGGTCACGGTCCGGAGTGTATTGCGAAGGCGGGATGGAAGTCAAATCGCAGGGGCGGGTTATATTGGGAAACGGCGCAAACGAATGCACAAACTGACCATCGTGATTGTGCTGGGTTCAGTCTGCTCACTGGCCCAGGAACCCGCGCCCTTCACGCTTTCGCAAGCGGTGGATCAGGCGGTGCGGAACTATGCCTCCGTGCGGGTTTCGCAGGAGCAGGTGAACGTGGCGGCCGCGGGAATCCGTATAGCGCGCACCGCGTACCTGCCGCATGTGGATACCGTGGCGCAGATGAACCGGGCAACGCGCAACAACGTGTTCGGGCTGGTGCTGCCCCAGAGCGTGATTCCTTCCATCTCCGGCCCGGTGCTGGGGACGAACAACGCGGGTACGGCTTGGGGCAGCGCGTTAGGCGTGCTGGTTTCGTGGGAGCCCTTCGATTTCGGATTGCGCCGGGCCAACGTGGAAGTGGCCGAAGCTGCGCGCGCGCAAAACGAAGCCACCGTAAAACGAACTCAGTTTGAGGTTGCGGTGGCGGCGGCGGATGCTTACCTGACGCTGTTGGCGGCGGAGCAGACCGTAGTAGCAGCCCAGGCGGGCGTGGAGCGGGCCGACGTGGTTTTGCGGATTGTGAACGCGCTGGTGAAGGCGGAATTGCGGCCAGGGGCGGATGCGTCGCGAGGCGAA
>JBBQUE010000170.1:0-6600 GCA_038212805.1 Bryobacterales bacterium
ACAAGTTCAGGTAGGTGCCGCCGCCGCCGGAGCAATTGGTTTGCGTGCTGTCCACGGCCTTTAATTGCTCGTGGATCAGCTTCAGGGCGTGCTCGCCATCGTGCAGCCGCGCCCAGCAATTTATTTTCCAGGCCTTGCTCCAGCCCGTTCCTTCATCCCCCCGCAGTCCCAGGCTGTTACGAACTGCATCCGCCAACTCCGGCGTGCGCGTGGGTGAAATCTGGCGGCCCGGATGCAGCGCGAACAAATGCGAGATGTGCCCGTGGTGCTCTTCCTGCGCATTCAGATTCCAGTCCTTCCCCCACTCCATCAACTGGCCGCCGCGCCCGATCTCAGGCGGACGAATCTGCGCGCGCGTCCCTGCTTCGACCAGAGGATTTGAAACCCATGCCTTGCAACGGCCAGCTAAAGACAGGGCATACCGCACCAGGACTGGTCCGCCACCCCAGGGACGATAATTTAAGGCGGCGGTGGTAGACTTATGTTTCCGAAATCGTTCGGGCCACCAACTCTTCCATGTTCCAAAACAAATGGCTCATTTTTATGGGCTTCCTGATCGTCAGTGGATGTTCCCGTCAACCGCCCATGGCCGCCAAGCCGGAAGCCGGTCCGATTCAGGTGAAGATCAGCCCCGTGGTCATGCGCAACGTGCAACGGGTGGTTGAATCGATTGGGACGCTGTTTCCGTATGACGAATCGGTAATCAGCGCTGAGATCGATGGCCGGGTCGATCAGGTGAAGGTCGATTTGGGCGACCATGTGACCAACGGCCAAGTGATGGTTCACATCTCAGACGAGGAACAGCGCTATCTGGTGGCGCAAAATGAGGCTCAGCTTCGCCAGTCGCTGGAGCGGCTCGGGCTGAAGAATGAAACCGATAAGATCGGGGATATTCGGGAAGCGCCGGATCCGCGCCGGGCTCAGGCCGACCTGGTGGATGCGGAGCAGCGGTACCAACGGTCCAAGAGCCTGGTGGATCAGGGCATCGCGTCGCGATCCGATCTTGATTCAGCCGTGGCGCGGTTCAAGGCCGCGCAGGCGTCTTACGATTCCACTTTGTATCAGACGCGCAACTTGGTGTCCGAAGTGACGCGCACGAAAGCGATGTTGGATCTGCAGCGCAAGAAGCTTCGCGACACATCCGTGCGCGCTCCCTTTGATGCCTTTGTGAAGGAGCGGACAGTGACGGTGGGCCAGTTCGTGCGGGTGAACACGCCGTTAATCACCTTGGTGAAGACTGACCCCATCCGGCTGCGCATTGAAATTCCCGAACGGCTTGCGCCGTGGGTGAAGCAAGGCCAGATCGTGGATGTTTCCCTGGAAGCGTATGAGGGCCAGCTGTTTCAAGGCAAGATCTGGCGCATTTCGCCGACGGTGGACCAGAGCAAGCGTACCTTCATAGTGGAGGCGTTGATTCCGAACCCCGAGGGCCACCTGAAGCCCGGTAGCTACGCGCGGGCGCGGGTTCCAACCGATAAGTCCGAGCGCATCAAGCTGGTGCCGGTGAAGGCGGTGAACTATATTTTCGGATCGAACAAAGTCTACGTGGTGAAGGGCAATCTGGTTGAGGCGCGTGACGTAAAATTGGGCGACCGGTTCGACCAGGACGTGGAGGTAATGGATGGAATCCAGCCTGGGGAGCAGGTGGCTACCACCCAACTGAACCGGTTGGATACGGGCAGCAAGGTCCGGGGGACGCTGTAAAATAGGCCCATACTCAAAATGAACCGCGTCAGGTCCGGCAAGAAAATCTTCGTCACGGGTTCGCTCTTCCTGGCAGGCTTGGCCGGCTCTGCGGCCCTCGCCCAGAGCGCTGACAAAGATCCTGTCCAGGTCGTGCTCACCCGCCACTGCCTGGCCTGCCACAACGATCAGGTTAAAACCGCCAACCTCAGCCTTCAATCGCCCACCTTGACACCCGCCACCTGGGAAAAGGTGCTGGACAAACTCACCAGTGGCCGCATGCCCCCGCCTGGCTCCCCCGCGCCTTCCAAAGCGGACATTGCCCTGGTCGCCGCCTCTATCGAAAAGCGCCTGGGCCCTACCGCCGATCCCTGGCACATCACCATCAACCGCCTGAATCGCGATGAATACAACCGTACCGTGCGCGATCTGCTGGGCGTTGAAATGCGTCCCGCGGACGAGTTTCCCCTCGACGATGCCGGCTATGGCTTCGACAACATCGGCGACGTGCTCTCCGTCTCGCCCCTGCTTATGGAGAAATACATGGCGGCCGCCCGCGCCATCTCAAAGATCGCCGTGTATGGCGCGCCTGCCCCTACCCGGCCCACCAAACTGATACGTTATCTGAGCAAAAAATCGCAGGACGATCCCACGGCCAACGCGCTGCCCTATTCCTATCGCGGCGCAATTTATGGCAGCTTCGTTTTTCCCGTGAACGGCGAGTACGAATTGCGCATGCGGGTGGGCAATTACCGCCCGCGCGACAACAGCAGCCCGCGCATGAAGGAACTCTTCCGCAAGCTCACCATCAGCGCGGCGGAGCGCACCGAAATGATGGAGCTGAATCGCAATTCCTATCCGGCCGTCGCCATGGTACTGCAGTTCGATGGGGCGCCCATCTTCACCGAAACCGTGGAAGGCAACGTGGATTATCAGTACGCGCATGGCGAATCCATCGGACGCGTCAAAGTGAAAGCAGGCGAGCACTCCTTTCGAGCCTCCTTCCCTGAGTTCGCCGGCATGGACAACCCGCGCGACAACGTGAATCTGGATGGACGCCGCAAGCTGTTCATCGATTATGTAGACGTCGTCGGCCCGTTCAACCCCACGCCAGAACCTCCGTTGAGCCATAGCCGGATCTTCATTTGCGCGGAACAGACCCCCGCGTGTGCCCGCCGGATTATTGAAACCCTGGCGCGGCGTGCCTATCGAAGGCCACCTGCCAAATCCGAAACTGAAACACTGCTGAATCTGGCAACCCAAGTCCAGCGCCGCGGTGGCAGCTTTGAGGAAAGTATCCGCGTCGTTATCCAGGCCGTGCTTGTCTCCCCGAATTTCCTCTTCCGGCTGGAGCCTGGCCAGTACGCCATCGCCTCGCGCCTGTCTTACTTCCTCTGGAGCACCATGCCGGACGATCGTCTGGCCCGCGCCGCGGACGAAGGACGTCTGAACCAACCCGCCGTACTGGCCGCTGAAGTGCGCCGTATGCTGGCTAGTCCCAAGTCGGGTGCGCTCATTGAGAATTTCATCGGCCAGTGGCTGGGCCTGCGTATCTTGGATCGCCGCAAGCCGGATCCCGCGCACTTCCCCGAAGTGGACGACGAACTGATAGAAGCCATGCGCCAGGAGACCACCCTGTTCGCCCGCGCCATCCTGCGCGAAGACCGCGGCGTGCTGGATTTTCTGGATGGCCGCTTCACTTTCGTCAACGGCCCGCTGGCCCGCGCCTATGGTATCCCCAAAGTGCACGGCGAAGGCTTCGAACGCGTGGAACTGGATGGCGATCATCGCGGCGGCGTGCTCACCCAAGCCTCGGTCCTGACGCTCTCCTCCTATGCCACCCGCACTTCGCCGGTGCTGCGCGGCAAGTGGGTGCTGGAAAATCTGCTCGGCACGCCGCCGCCGCCCCCGCCACCTGGCATTCCGGCGCTGGTGGAAACCAATCTGGGGACCGCGGCTTCCCAGCGCGAACGTCTGCAGCAACATCGAGCCAAAGCTGAATGCGCGGTCTGCCACGACAGCATGGACCCCATCGGCTTCCGCCTGGAAAATTACGACGCCTCGGGCGTCTGGCGCGACCGCGATGGACGGTTCCCCATCGATGCCACCGGGCCCCAGGATTTAAGACGGGAATTGCGCGCCAAGTCCGCCCTGTTCACGCAAAACCTGACCGAAAAGCTGCTCACCTATGCCTTAGGCCGGGGCCTGGAACGCCAGGATCGCCCGGAGGTGGACCGCATCACTGCCCGCGTGGCGGCTGGCAATTATCGCTTTTCCACGCTCATACTGGAGATTGTGAACAGCCGGCCATTCCAGGGCCGCAACGAAGGAGATGCCCGTGCTTCCAGGTAAATCGCTCAATCGGCGCACGCTGCTCAAAGGCCTGGTGGCCTTGCCGCTGCTGGACGCCATGCTCCCGTCGTTCGGCCGCGCCGCCGTCGCCAAGGCCGCCGCGCCCTGCCGGATGGCGTTTCTCTATGTCCCGAACGGCATCATGATGGATCAGTGGGCTGTCTCGCCTACCCTGGGTGCCACCCCCATGCCCGCCAGCTTCCCCCGCATCACCTCCGCGCTGGCCCCCTTCCGGAACGACGTCTCGCTCATCGGCGGCCTCACCCAGAACGGCGGCCGCGCACTGGGCGATGGACCCGGCGATCATGGCCGCGCCGGAGCCAATTACCTCACCTGCGTGCATCCCAGGAAGACCAACGGCCGCGACCTGCAGGTGGGTGTTTCTGTCGATCAGATCGCGGCGGCGAAGCTCCAGGGGCGCACCCGCCTGGCATCGCTCGAACTCGGTTGCGAGGAAGGCGTGCAAGGCGGCAGTTGCGATAACGGCTATAGCTGCGCCTATAGCAACAGCATTTCGTGGCGCACGCCGTCCTCTCCGAATCCGGCTGAGATCAGGCCTCGCGCCGTGTTTGATCGCCTCTTCGGCAGTGCCGACCCTGATCCTTATCGCGCCAGCATCCTGGATGTGGTGATTGGCGACGCTCAGCGCCTGTCTACCTCGCTGGGCGGGGCGGACAAGCGCAAGCTGGACGAATATCTATCGTCCATTCGCGACGTGGAGAAACGCATCCAGCTGGCCGAGAAGAACAGCGCCACGGCCCCCAAAACCAACCTGCCGCCGCCCGACGCCAGCATCCCCACCGCCTTCGCCGAGCACGCCCGCATCATGATGGACCTGATGACCCTGGCCTTCCAGACCGACGCCACTCGCGTGGCCACGCTCCTGCTGGCCCTGGAACAAAGCCCGCGCGCCTATCCCGAAATCGGCATCCCCGAAGCGCACCACGGCCTGACGCACCACCAGGGCGACCGCGAGAAAATCGCCAAAGTGATTGAGATCAACTGCTTCCACATGCGCCAGTTCGCCTATCTGCTGGGCAAGCTGAAATCCACGCCCGATGGCGACGGCACCCTGCTGGATCACGTCATGATCACCTATGGCAGCGGCCTGAGCGACGGCAACGCGCATGATCATGCCGATCTTCCGCTGGTTCTGGCGGGCGGCGGTTGCGGCAAACTCCGTCCCGGGCGGCACGTCCGCTATCCCAAGGAGACGCCCATGGCGAATCTGTTCATCTCCCTGCTCGACCGCATGGACGTCCCCGTGGAATCCCTGGGCGATAGCAACGGGAAACTCGCAGACCTGTCCGGCATTTGATCATGGTATAGTTGTCTAGGCATAGACAGCTATGGCATCCAAATCAAAAACTGACATCCTCCAAGGCACCCTCAGCCTGCTCGTCCTGAAGACCTTGACCGCGGGCCCCATGCACGGCTACGCCATTACCCAGCATATCCGCGTAGCCTCCGCCGAACTCCTGCGCGTGGAGGAGGGCTCGCTTTACCCCGCGCTGCACCGCATGGAACAGGAAGGATTGCTCAAATCCGAATGGCGCACCAGCGAGACCAACCGGCGCGCGCGATTTTACTCCCTCAGGAAGCAAGGCCAAGCCCGCCTGGCGGAGGAGAAACTGAACTGGGAGCGCCTCACCCGCGGCGTTGGCCAGGTCCTGGAGTTTGCATGAGACGGTTCTTAGCCACCTTTTGGAAGCGCCCCGAACTCGATCGCCAAATCACCGAAGAACTCGAATTCCACATTGAAGAAGCCACGCGCGCGAACGTGGAATCCGGCATGCCTCCCGCCGCAGCCCGCCGCGCCGCCCGCCTGCAATTCGGAAACCCGGCCCGCCTGCAAGACGAAACCCGCGAAGCCGACCTCTGGGTCTGGCTCGACACCGTCGCCCGCGAATCCCGCCAGTCTCTGCGCAGCCTCCTGCGCCGCCCCGGCCTAGCCTGCACCATCGTGCTCTCCCTGGCGCTCGGGATCGGCGCCAATAGTGCCATCTTCAGCGTGGTGGATGCGCTCCTGCTGAAGCCCGTCGCCCTGCCCGATCCCGGCCGCCTCATCGTTATTCAGGAGCGTAAGAACGATCGCACGGTGGGTGGCAACCCCGCCCGGCTTCTCGATTGGGGTACCCAGGTCGAGGGGTTGGAATCGGCCGCGGGTCTCTATACCGAGCGCGTTGCCTTCCTCAATAACGGCGGCGCGGAAAAGGCCATAGCCCTCCGGACTTTGGGTTCCGCCATGGCTGTTTTCAAAGCTCCTCCCGCTCTAGGGCGTGGGTTCACGCCCGGCGAAGAGCGCGCCCAGGGCGACCCGGTTGTCATGCTCAGCCACGGCTTCTGGCTCCGGCGCTTTGGTGCCGACCCCGCGGTTCTCGGCCGTACCGTCCAACTCGGCCAGACGCACTACACCGTAATCGGCGTTCTCTCCCAAGCCATCAACTACCCGGAAAAGGTGGATTTCGTAGCGCCGGCCCCCCGCGAACATCAGCAGGGAGGCAGGCGTGCCCAGTTCCTGCTCAACATCGCCCGCATGAAGCCAGGCGTTACCCCCGAACAACT
>JBBQUE010000171.1:0-6565 GCA_038212805.1 Bryobacterales bacterium
GATCCCTTCTGAGTTTTTCATGGATTCCAAGCGGTGCGGCGAATGCCACAAGGACATTTATGACCAGTGGCAAAGTTCCGTGCACCATTTTGCTTCGTTTAATAACCAGTTTTATCGTAAGTCGATTGAGTATATGCAAGAAGTCTCGGGAAGCACCCAAAGCACTAAGTGGTGCGCCGGGTGCCATGACCACGCGGTGTTATTCAATGGCCGGTGGGAGCGTCCGATTAAGGAACAGATCGATACGCCCGAGGCGCAGAATGGGCTGGGATGTATGTCGTGCCACTCCATTACTTCGGTGCATGGGTCGGCTGGGAATGCCGGGTTCACCATGGAGTATCCGCCGCTGCACGAATTAGCTTCGAGTAACAATAAGTACATCAAGGCGATTGATTCCTTTGTTACTTACCTGAATCCGGAACCGCACCGTCAGACGTTCATGAAGCCATTCATGCGGCAGGATTCGGCTGAGTTCTGTTCTACGTGCCATAAGGTGCATCTGGACAAACCGGTGAATAACTACCGGTGGCAGCGGGGATTCGACGATTACGACAACTGGCAGGCTAGCGGTGTTTCCGGTCAAGGCGCGCGTTCGTTTTATTACCCTGCGAAGAGTTCCACTTGCTCGGATTGCCATATGCCGCTGGTGAAGTCGAACGATCCGGGGAATCATGGTGGCAGCGTCCACTCGCATCGTTTCCCGGCGGCGAATACGGCTGTGGCGGTGGCGAATCAGGATGAGGCGCAGTTGAAGGCCGAGACTGATTTTCTGAAGTCGGGATTTATTACGGTGGACTTGTTTGCAGCCTCGCCGGTGGAGGATTCAGGGAAGCAGGTGCAGATGCGCCGCCGGTCGAAGGATGAGGGGCCGCAGCTGAGTTCCACGTTCGCGGTGGGTGAGGAATCCGCGCAAACCGGGCCTGCATTCATCCGCGACGTGGGCCGCGTGACTGCGCCTGTCAACGTTGCGGGAGCGAAGTTTCTGCCCGGATCGACAGTCCGGTTGGATGCCGTGGTGAGGACGCGCAAGATTGGCCATTTCTTCCCGGGCGGCACGGTGGATTCGTTCGATGTGTGGCTGGAACTGCAGGCGTGCGATGCCAGCGGGAAGGTAATTTTCTGGAGCGGCAAGGCGGCGGATGGGGGCAAGGGACCGGTTGAGAAGGGCGCGCATTTTTATCGGTCCTACTTACTGGATGGGGCTGGGAATGAGATCAACAAGCGCAATGCGTTCCAGGCCCGGAGCGTCCTATATGTGAAGCTGATTCCGCCTGGAGCCGCGGATGTGGCGCACTTCCGATTGACTATTCCGAAAGATGCCAAGGGCCCGGTGACAGTAACGGCCAAGCTGAATTACCGTAAGTTCAGCCATTACTTTACGCAGTATGCTTATGCGGGACAACCGGTAGCGAACCAGCCCGCTTCGCTGGTGGATGTGAACCATGACAGCCGGGAATTCTCGTTTCAGAAATCGAATATTCCGGCGAATGTGTCGGGCCGGATAAAGAATGAGATTCCCGATGTGCCTACGGTGGCGTTGTCTACCGCAACTACTCAGCTGGAACTCGGAACGGGAGCGACGAACTGGGCTCCGGTGGTTCGTAAACAAGATCGGGAACGTTGGAACGATTGGGGTATTGGGCTGCTGCTTCAGGGCGATTTGAAAGGCGCGGAGTATGCGTTCAAGAAGGTCACTGAAGCGGAACCTGGGTATGCCGACGGCTGGCTGAACGTGGCGCGCGCTCTGATCCAGGAGGGCGAGACGGATGCCGCCAAACCGTATCTGGAAAAGGCGCTGGCGATCAATTCCGGGTTGGGTCGCATTCATTTCTTCAAGGCCATGACGCAGAAGGCCGATGGCGATTTCGATGAGGCGCTGGCATCGCTCCGGACGGTGGCGGCGGCTTATCCGCGTGATCGCGTTACGCTCAATCAAATGGGGCGCATTCTTTTCCTGCAGCGTAAATATACAGAATCGATTCAGGCCCTGGAAAGAGTTCTAGCGGTGGATACCGAAGACGTGCAGGCGCACTATAACCTGATGTTGGCTTATCGGGGCGCGGGCATGGCGGACAAAGCCGCGCGTGAGCAGAAACTCTTCGAGCGGTTTAAGGCAGACGAATCCGCGCAAAGTATTACTGCCAAGCCTCGGCTGGCCGGCGCGGAAGTGAACAACGAGCGCCAACCAATTCATGATCATGAGAGCATAGCGCTGCGATGAAAACGTTAGTCGCGGCTCTGCTGGCGGCGGCCGTTGCTGCACCGCCTTCCGGAATTCAGTTCACCGATGTTACCGCTGGGGCTGGAATTAAGTTCACCCATAACAGCGGACGCGCCGGGAAGAAGTATCTTCCGGAAACGATGGGATCCGGTGCGGCTTTCTTCGATTTCGATGGCGATGGATGGGCTGACCTGCTGTTGATCAACAGCAAGGATTGGACCGCCACGGGCCGCAAATCCCGCTGCGCTTTGTACCGGAACAATCAGAAGGGCGGGTTTGTGGATGTTACCGCCGGTAGCGGACTGGATGTGGAGATGTATGGCATCGGAGTGGCCGTGGCCGACTTCGATAACGACGGCCGCGAGGATGTTTACATCACGGCGTTGGAGGGCGACCGCCTGTTCCACAACGAGGGCAATGGTAAGTTCCGCGACGTTACCAAGCAATCCGGAATTCGGAACGCCAGTTTTGGAACGAGCGCCGCCTGGTTCGATTACGACCGCGATGGCAAGGCAGACCTATTCGTGGCGAACTATGTGAATTGGACGGTGAAGGGTGACCTGTGGTGCTCACTAGACGGCGCGACCAAATCGTATTGCACGCCGGAATCTTATCCTGGGAACTCGTCGAAGCTATTTCACAACCTGGGCAACGGGCGCTTTGAAGACGTGACGGTGAAGGCCGGGATGGGCGAGAAGACCAGCAAGGCGCTGGGCATCGCGATTGTGGATTACAACAACGATGGCTGGCCGGATGTGTTTGTGACCAACGACACGCAACCCAATAAACTATACCGGAACAATCGGAACGGCACTTTCTCAGAAGAGGCGGTGGCAGCGGGCGTTGCGTTTGGGGAAGACGGCGTGGCGCGCGGGGCCATGGGTGCGGACTGCGCCGATTATGACCGCTCCGGACGCCCTCACCTTTTAGTGGGTAATTTTTCGAATCAGATGTTGGGGCTGTACCATAACGAGGGCAATAATCTTTTCGTGGATGAGGCTCCGCGATCCGCCGTGGGACGCTCCAGCTTACTGAGCCTGGCGTTTGGCGTGTTCTTCTTTGATTACGATTTGGATGGTTACCCGGACATCTTCGCCGCCAACGGACATATCGATGAAGAGATTGGCCGGGTGCAACCTAAGATCCAGTATAAGCAGCCGCCCCTGTTATTCCACAACCTGCGCAAGGGGAAATTCGAGGACGCCAGCAAGTCGGTTGGCCCGCAGTTACAGCGGCCCGTGGTAGCGCGCGGCGCGGCGTATGCCGATTATGATCATGACGGCGATCTGGATTTTGTGATCACCACCAATCATGGACCCGCGTACCTGTACCGCAACGATGGGGGCAACCGGAACCGCTGGATTCATCTGAAGCTGGAGGGCGTGCAATCGAACCGGAGCGCACTGGGAGCGGTGGTCCGGATTGAAAGCGCGGGCGGTATGCAAAGCCAGACGGTTCATAGCGGATCCAGCTATGCCTCCCAATCCGATCTTGCCTTGACGTTTGGTTTAGGCAAAGATGAGATGATCAAGACGCTGGAAATCGATTGGCCCAGCGGCAAGAAAGATCGTCACAGTAACATCAAATCGAACCAGTTTCTGAAATTACGCGAAGGACAACCTCCCACTTCATGACACCTAGAATCCCTATTGCCGCCATTACTGATGAGTTTTCGCCGGACCTGGAAACCGCGCTGCAGCCGATGGTTGAGATAGGCATGGACGCGGTGGAATTGCGCGTAGTTTTCGGGAAGAACATCATGGACCTGACGGAGGATGAACTCCACCTGGTGGAGGACCTGACGAAGGCGCGCGGCATGCGGGTGCTTTCCATTGCATCGCCGTTGCTGAAGTGCGTGCTGCCAGGCGGCGGCGATATCGATAGCCGGTTTCAACATGACATTTTCGCTTCGAAGCATACCTTTGAAGATCAGCCGCGCCTGACCGATCACGCGTTTCTGATCGCGAAGAAGTTAGGCGCGCGGATTGTGCGCGTGTTCTCGTACTGGCGAACGGTGGATCCGGAAAAGTGCTTCGAGGGCGTTTGTACCGCGCTGCAGGCGCTGGCGGAGAAAGCGGTGGAGCATGACCTGATCATCGGCCTGGAGAACGAACACGCCTGCAATATTGGAACCGCGCAGGAAACGGCGCGTGTGCTGGAAAGGATTCAGCATCCGAACCTGATGGTGGTGTGGGATCCGGCGAACGCGATGGTGGGCGGCGAGAATCCGTTCCCGCATGGCTACAGCCTGCTGCCTGCCAAGCGCATTGTCCACGTGCATGCGAAGGATTGCCATATGGATGGACACAAGCCGGTTTGGGGACCGCTGGGCACGCGCCACGTGGATTGGAAAGGCCAGATCGCGGCGCTGCTGGACGATGGGTATCCGGGATACATCAGCCTGGAAACCCACTGGCCCGGGCCGGGCGGCGATAAGTTTGAGGGCAGCCGGATCTGCGGCTGGAATCTAAGAGGCCTGGTTAGCGCTTAGGAGATCCCCTCGTGGGGCTGCCAAACTCTTTAGTCAATCTGCCAATCCAAGGATTCGTGGGTTTGCTCAACTATCCTGCGAATGGTCAAGCGCGGATCTTTACAGGCTGGGGCCAAAACCTGTTTCCCTAGTGAGGAACACATGGGTGGCCACGGGAAAAAGATCTCGATCTGATCGAAGGCGGCGGACTCATCCGGGTTCTTGCTCATCCGGATCAGGCAAGATATCCGAATCAACTTCTGTATGAGGTGGACGTGGACGGATATGTTTTTGTCGTACCCGTGGTTTGCGAAGGCTCTTCCTCAAGACCATCTATCCCAGCCGCAAAGCTACCAGGAAACACGCCAACGGAGAGCCGAAATGAACAACCTCGAATTTCAAGATGACGAGGAGCAGGACCTGATCGCCGCCTATGAGCGCGAGGAGTTTAAGCCTGTTCCGGACCAATCCACCGCGAAGCAAACCGCGATGGAAGCTGCCAGCCGGTACACCCGCAAGGACGCGCGGATAAACATCCGCCTCTCGACCGCAGACCTCGCCATGCTTAAACGGCGCGCAGTCGAAGAAGGCCTCCCGTATCAAACCCTCATCGCCAGCCTCCTGCACAAATACGTCAGTCGATCAAACTAACTACTTTCCGGCACATTGTTGATGCCATTGGATGCGGCGAAACCGATCCCTTACGGTCACGGCTCCCAAAGAAACGGATCTGCAAAAATCGAGCGGACCTCCCTGCTATCAATGGCTTGGACGGTTGTGCCACCCGTCGCTGTCCTCGTCCACTTCTTTATGTTCTTGACGGGGCCCACGGCCCGGTCAGTCGCTGGGCAAGTTTCGTTTTGCGCCGGAAAGTAACTACTGGCTTCCCGCCAGGTAGCGGTCGATGCCGGCGGCGGCATGCCGCCCTTCCGCGATAGCCCACACCACTAACGACTGGCCGCGGCGCATATCGCCGGCCGCGAAAATCCCGGGGATGCTGGTCATGTACGAAGCAGGATCCACTGCGACGTTGCCGCGGGCATCCAGATCCGCGCCCAGTTCCTGAGCGAAGGGACCGGTGAAGCCCATCGCCAGCAGCACCAGGTCAGCCTTTAGCGCGAACTCCGTTCCGGGCATGGGCTGGAACTTGGGCGGCATGCCCACACGCGCGGCATGCAACTCGGTGACGTTGCCTTCCGCATCGCCGCGGAACTCGGTGGTAAGCACGCTCCAATCCCGGATGCCGCCCTCTTCGTGCGCGCTTTCCACACGATATTGCCAGGGCCACTCAGGCCACGGCGTGCTGGGTGAGCGGGTGTCCGGGGGCAGCGGCATAATCTCAAACTGGGTTACGGACGCAGCCTTCTGGCGGTGTGCCGTACCCAGGCAGTCCGCCCCGGTATCGCCGCCGCCGATGATGATCACGTGCTTGCCGGTGGCCAGAATCTGACCGGGCACATCGTCGCCCGCGCCGCGTTTGTTCTGCTGCGTGAGGTACTCCATGGCGAAGTGAATGCCCTTCAAGTCGCGCCCCGGCACGGTCAAATTGCGTGGGCGTTCGGCACCGCCGGATAGCAGCACGGCCTGATACTCGGCGCGCAGGTCAGCCATGGAGACGTCAACACCCACGTGGATGCCGGTGCGGAACTCCACACCTTCGGCGCTCATCTGTTCCAGGCGGCGGTCCAGAACCCACTTCTCCATCTTGAAATCGGGGATGCCGTAGCGGAGCAAGCCGCCAATGCGATCGGCCTTCTCATAGACCGTTACCCAGTGTCCGGCGCGCGCCAGTTGCTGAGCCGCCGCCATTCCCGCGGGACCCGACCCCACCACGGCCACGCGCTTTCCGCTCCGCTGCTGGGGCGGCTGCGGAT
>JBBQUE010000172.1:0-6558 GCA_038212805.1 Bryobacterales bacterium
TGAATGATCAGGAGCCCGCGGCCTGACTGGCGGAGCAGATTTTCCTGCGCCAACGGATCCGGAACCTCCTTCGTCACAAACCCTTCGCCTTCGTCGCCAATGACGATTTTCACGTGGTCGCTGGCCTGGAACACTTTCAGATGAACTTTCTTCCGCGCATTGTAGCGGTTGCCATGGACCACTGCATTCACCATGGATTCCCGCACCGCCATCCCAATCGCGTGCTGGTCGTCTTCGTCGAAACCCGCGTCCTCGGCCACCTTGAGCACCGTCATTTCGGCGGCGTCAACACTGTCCAAACTGGAATCAAGCAGTTCGTCCACCTTCTGGATCTCGCTGCTCTGGTGGTCTGCCATAAGTTCTGTTTCGGGTCGCAGCGTGGCCAAGTCGAATGTTCACAGTAAAATAACTGGCCAGGCAAAGTCAACCGCAGAGCTTCCGTAAAGTGTCCAGAACGTACTTAGGCACGTTCACGTTGCCATCCATTCCGGTGCCCAGGTCGATGCGGGGTTTGTTTGCGCCATGAAAATCCGATCCGCCGGTGACGGCCAGGCCATACTTTTGGGCCAGCCGCAAGTAGCGGGCGCAATCGGCCGGGCTGTGATCCGAATGGTAAACCTCAATCCCCAGGAGCCCGGCGTCCCGCATATCTTCGATGGCCGCTTCTTCGTCGCCATGGTCCCGAAAGCCCAGCCGGACGGGATGCGCCACAACTGGAATGCCACCCCCGGCAATAACGGTCTGTATCGCGAGCGCGATGGGGGGTGATTCGCGCTCCACGAAGCCCGGCGCGGTCTCGCCCAGGTAGTCCCGAAAGGCGTGGTCGGTGGAGGCCGAGTAACCCTTCCGCACCAGGATCTTGGCAAAGTGGGGGCGCCCGGCCAGGCTGCGGCCCATCGCTTCCACTTCGGCCAGTTCGATGTCAACCCCGGCAGCCCGCAAGTTCGCGATCAGCTTGATGTTACGCTCCTTCCGCTCGGCCTGCTGTCCGCTGAGCCACTCCCGAAAGGTGAGCGAAGGAGGCTTGCACAGGAAATAACCCAGCAGATGGACCGTCTTCGCGCCCCCACGGCTCAGCGCCAGGCGGGCGCTGAGTTCTATCCCGCAGATCAGGTCAAAGCTTCGGGCCTGGGCCACGGGAACTGCCAGATCGTAGCCGGCAAAAGTGTCGTGGTCCGTAATGGCAAGCGCGTCAAGATGGCCGTCCAGCGCGCCTTGAATTAGCTCGGCAGGTGTATATGTACCGTCCGATTCATTGGTATGCGTATGCAGATCGATCAAAGGAACCCCAGTACTTCCAGTTTGAACCATATTTTATCCAGACTGTGAGTTGGGGCTTCGACGGATGAATCAATGTGGACGTCGGGATGATTGGGAGGCTCGTACGGGTCTGAGACTCCCGTGAAGTGCGCGATTTCGCCGGCCAGCGCTTTCTTATAGAGCCCCTTCACGTCGCGCTGAACCAAAACATCGATCGGGCATTCCACATAAACTTCCAGGAAATTCCCGATCTTGGCACGAAGTTCCTCGCGGACCGCCCGGTACGGAGAAATGGCCGCCGAAATGGCAATCACCCCGTTTCGCGACAAAAGCTGGCAAACGAAGCCAATGCGGCGGACGTTGATGTCGCGGTCTTCCTTGCTAAAGCCTAGCCCTTTCGAGAGGTGCGTGCGGACCTCGTCGCCATCCAGCAGTTCCACCTTGTGCCCATGCTCGCGCAGCCGCTGGGTGAGCATTTCGGATAAGGTGCTCTTTCCGGCCCCGGAAAGTCCCGTGAACCAGATCGTAAGGCCTTTCTCCGGGGTCAACGTGCCAGCACCTCATCCAGAAAAACGTCCACCTGGCGCTGCATCTTTCCTTCCGGCGTAAAATGAATGCCGCATTCCTTCACGGCATCCGGTTCCCACCACCACCGGCCCGCGCGTTCGTCCTCGCCGGGGAGTACGGCGCGGGTGCAGGGGCCGCAGCCTATGCTTTTGTAGCCCTGCGCGTAGAGCGGATGAACCGGGACGTCGTGTTCGGTCAGGTATTGCCACACGGCCGCCGACGTCCAGTCGGCCAGGGGGCTGAGCTTAGTGCGGCCGTCCAGTTCCTGGGCCTTGGGAATATGCCCGCGCGTTTCAGATTGCTGGCGGCGCAGGCCCACGGCATAGGCGGAAAGTTCGGTCAGCTTTTCCGCCAGGGGCCGGACTTTGCGAATCTGGCAGCAGACTTTCCGAAGCGCGGGCTGTTCCCGAAAAAGGTTGGGGCCAAAGCGCGTCGTCATGGACGCCAGTTCAGTGGCGTTGGGAGGGACCATTTCCACTTGGATCTGATAGCGCGTGCGCACCGTGTCGATGATCTCGTAGGTTTCGGCGGGCAGGCGTCCGGTATCAAGCGTGATCACCCGGACCCCGGGGTCCAGCCGCCATGCCATGTCGACTAACACCATACCCTCGGCCTGGAAGCTGGTGACGATTCCAAAGCGGCCCGGAAAGGTGGTAGTCGCCCAAGCGAGAAGGTCTTGCGCGGGTTTGACCTCAAAGTCGATCAAGTATCCATGGTATGACATATTTCGGCCACAAAGCATGGTCGATTTGACAAAAACGTAAGCCAGCGAACTATACTGGGTTGGTCGTACCCATGTGATTGATCTTGCCTTAATAGGACTCGGTTGCCGGCTGCCTGGAGCGCCGAACCTGGACCAGTTTTGGTCCCTCATCCGCGGAGGCGGCAGCGCTCTTCAGGAAGCGCCTCCCGAGCGGCTGGACCGGGCCCTCTATCTGGATCCGGAGAAAGGCAAACTCGGCAGGACATATAGCGCCATCGCGGGCATCGTGCCGGATCTTCCGGACGACCCGGAGCTGAGCGATTTCGAACCCGCCTTCCTGTCCGATTACGACGTTCCTTATAAGCATCTGCTGGCGGTAGTGCGGTCCGCGTTGCTGAGTACGGGGTTGGACGTTCAAGTATTTGGCCGTCAGCGGATGGGCGTATATGTGGGCCATGCCCGGGGCACTCTGCAAGGCGCTCGGCTGGCCTGCGCTACCTGGGCGGAAGATACTCTGCGGCGGCTGGAAGGCATTCCGGCGTGGCAGAACCTGCCAGATTCGACACGCACCCTGATCACGGGCCGCGTGATCGCCGGGCTGCGCGAAAATAGCCCGCGGCGCAACCCCCATGGCCCATCATTTTTAACGCCATCTTCGGGTGTTTCCATCGTGCAGCGGGCGTTCGGATGGCAAGGGCCGTCCATGGCTCTCGATGCCGCCTGCGCCTCATCGCTTTCGGCTTTAGCGGTGGCCGGACTCGCCATCGGATCGGGTGAATGCGAGATCGCGGTGGTGGGCGGATGCTCATACACCAGCATGCATAGCCTGATCCTCTTCTCGCGGGCCCAGGCCCTGAGCGCAGTTGGATCCTTTCCGTTTGATGCCCGCGCGGATGGCTTCGTGGCGGCGGACGGCTACACGGCCGTGATCGTGACCAGCCTGCAAAAAGCCGTCGCGATGGACCTGCCGGTGTGGGGCGTGGTGCGCGGCATCGGGCTGGCGTGCGACGGAAGAGGCAAGAGCCTTTGGGCCCCGCGCAAGGAAGGCCAGGTGCTGGCGATCAAGCGTGCCTGGGAGAGCCTGCCCGATCGCGCCCGCCTGGATTATGTGGAGGCACATGCAACTTCTACTCCGCTGGGCGATGCCACCGAGCTTGCTGCCCTCAGCGACTGCTTTCGGGACCTCCCCAAGCCCGTGGCCATTGGGAGTGTGAAGGCAAACCTGGGGCATACCAAGGAGTCGGCGGGACTGGCCAGCCTCATCAAAGTTATGCTTGCCATGAAGCACCGCACCATCCCGCATTCTCCTTATTTAGAAAGCACGCAGCCCGGCGTGGATTGGCCCCGTCTACCCTTTTTTGTGCCCACGCAGCCCTCGCCATGGATGGAGCCTGCCGGTGGAGGGCCCCGGCGCGCGGCCGTGAATTCGTTCGGAATCGGCGGGCTGAACGTGCATGTGGTGATCGATCAGCGGGTGGAGAACAACCAGGCGCGGATTCCCTGCCCCAAGGCCGGCGGCATCGCGA
Source organism: Bryobacterales bacterium (assembly GCA_038212805.1). Taxonomy (GTDB): domain Bacteria; phylum Acidobacteriota; class Terriglobia; order Bryobacterales; family Bryobacteraceae; genus JANXQZ01. Next base: position 4,057 of record JBBQUE010000172.1, read on the forward strand.
TTACCGGCCGCGGGTGCGTGCTTCCGGGCGCGTTCCATATGGCTGCGCTCGAAAGCCTGCTCTCCAACCAAACGTCGGCGATCGCGGAAATCCCCGCACAACGTTGGGACGCTGATCTTTTCGGCGGGCCCGGTGATCCCGGCTGGCGCACGCAACTCCGTGCCGGCGGGTTCGTGAGTGGATATTCCTACGATTGGCGAACCCACAAGACGCCTCCCAAACAGATGGAGCATTCCGACCCGCTGCAATTATGGCTGCTCGATGCGGCGGATCAGGCCCTGAAGGAAGCGCGCTGCCTGAAGGGCGATCGATCCCGCATCGCGGTCATCGTGGGAGGCATCTTCGGCGGAGATTTCGTCAACCAGCTCTCGCGCTGTCTGCAACACCCGGAACTGGAAGCCCCGCTGCGGAGCCAGTTCCATCAAGCCGGCGTCCCTACCGATCGGGTGGAACAAATCCTGACGGCTTTCCGCGAACGGTTCATGACCGATGTTCCCGCGCTCCTCGATGAAACCGGCGGCTTCAGCGCCAGCACCCTGGCATCACGCGTGGCCCGCACTTTCCACCTCATGGGAGGCGCGTTCGCGATCGACAGCGGAGAAGCATCCTCTCAGGAGGCGCTGAAAATAGCGTCCACCATGCTGCTGGCGGGAGACGTGGATGCGGTAGTCTGCGCGGGGGCCCAACGCTTGATGGACCCCGTGGCTTACCTGGCGGTGGGTTCACGGACCGTGCCCGGGGAGGGTGCGGCCGTGGTGGTCTTGAAGCGGCTGGCGGACGCCCGCCGGGATGGCGACACGGTTTTTGGAATGGTGCCCAAGGCGCCAGCGGCGGGGCCAAGCCTGAGTGTGCAACTGGCGCTGGGCAACACGTTGGGGGCGGCGGGCGTGGTTTCCCTGTTAGCCGGGACACTGCCTGGCAAGCACCGGATTGGCTTCGTTTTTTCGGGCCAGGGTTCGCAATATCCAGGGATGCTCAAGACGCTCATGGAGCAAAGCGCGCCGGCACGCGCCGCTCTGGAGCAGTGCGACGCCGCACTGCTGGCCAATGGATTGTCCCGCTTCGCCGGGCTCAAGCAAACACCCGTGGCCGTGCTCTGCGCCGATACCATCCTGCACGCCTGCGTGCTAAACGAAGGCGTGCAACCGGATCTCATCGCTGGGTATAGCTATGGCGACTATGCAGCCTTGGTGGCCGCCGGTTGCCTCAGCCTGGGGCAATGCATTCAGATTACGCTGGAGCGTGAGCGGCTGCTGGGCCGATTCCAAAGCATGCCAGGCGCACTGGTGGCGGTAGCGCTGCCGGCCGAACAGGCGCTCAGCATGGCCCGGGGGTTCGGTCCCGCGTACCTATCGATCGATAACGGACCGGATCGCACCATCATCGGCGGACCATTGGAAGTGATGCGCGCCTTCGCGGAACAGGCCGGCGGGCGTATGCTGGATATCGCCCGGCCGTATCACACGCCCATGCTGGAACCGGTCGCGGAGCCGTTCCGTCGATATCTGGCGAATCAGCACATTCGCCCTCCGCATATCCCCTTCTTTAGCACTTTGGACTCGCGGTATTTGGCGGATCCGGAGGACATTCGAGACCTGCTGGTGCGTAGCCTGGTACAAACTGTGCCCTACGCGCGTTCCATTCAAAGGCTGGCAGACAATGGTGCAGCCCTGGTGGAGATTGGTCCCCGCGCCTCGCTCACCGCAATGCATCGTAAGTTGCTGGGACGCACTTCGGCCGCCATTGAAACGGATTCCAAATCGCGCGGACCGCTGGAAACACTCAGCCGTGTGCGCGCATTCGCACAGCGGTACGGGGCTTCCCTCCACGGACCCATGGCTCATAAACCAAGCCCCGTGGCCCCAGGACCCGAAGTGGAATTCTTCGACGCCACCGCTGGCCGGCGTAACCGCAATGCATCCCAGCCAGCGCCCGGGAAACCCGGCGACCCGGTCAGTGATTACCTCATCCAATTCGTTTGCGAGCAAACCGGGTATCCTCCCGAAGTGGTTGACCTGGACGCGGACCTGGAAGCGGATCTAGGCATCGACAGCATCCGGAAAGCGCAATTGCTGGGCGAATTACGCGAACGAAAGCAGCTTGAGATTCCGGCCGGCCACAAGCTGTCGCTCAGCGATTTCCCCACGCTGCGATCCATCCTTCATCTGCTGAATGCGCAGGCCACGCTTACAGATCGTCCCTTGCCGCGAATCGCTCCCGTGGTACCGCCCACCACGGCCGGCATCATCCGCACGCACGGCAGTTACTACGAGATCGGCATCGATCACGCCCGGCAAAAACACGGCGAGATTGTATCCGTAATGCAGGGCTACCACAATCTGGCGCAACGGCCCAATCTGGAGGATTCCCGCATCCTCGCTCTCGAAAGCCGGGCCGAACAACTGCTGGGCGAATCGGGCGTCCAGGAACTGCGCGGCATTGCCCATGGCGTCGGCCGGCCGTTTCATGAGCTACTGATTTATAACGTCGCGCTTTGTCCGG
>JBBQUE010000173.1:0-6519 GCA_038212805.1 Bryobacterales bacterium
GCAACGGAAGCCAGCAGCGCGCGGATGAATACCCAGTGGACCTCTGAGCCATCGAAGTTCAAGTAGCGCTTGGCCAGCGCGCGCTCCTGCTGGATCTCGTCCTGGCTACGGGTGCTTTCGCCGTGGCCGGAACTGGCCCACCATCCCACCGTGGTGTCGCAATCGTGGGTGCCGGTGTAGGCGGCCACTTCCCGCGGATAGTTATGCGGAAGGAATGCCGGGGCTTGCGGGTCTTTCCCGAACGCGAACTGTAGAACGCTCATGCCGGGAAAGCCGAATTCCTCGCGGATAGCTTCCACTTCCGGGGTGATGACGCCCAGGTTTTCGGCCACCACGGGCAGGTCGCCCAACGCCGCGTGGGCGGCCTGGAATAGCTTCGCGCCGGGGCCTTTGGTCCATTGGCCATGCTCGGCGGTTTGGGCCGGCATGGGCACTTCCCAGAAGGCTTCGAATCCCCGAAAATGATCCAGCCGCACCACATCCACGGTGGTGAACACGGCACGGAAACGGTCCAGCCACCAGCGGTAACCATCCGCTTCCAGCACCTCCCAGGCGTAAATCGGGTTCCCCCAAAGCTGGCCGGTGGAGCTGAAATAATCCGGGGGCACCCCGGCCACGGTGATGGGGCCTCCGTTGGCGTCCAGGCGGAAATATTGGGGATTGCTCCAGACGTCGGCGCTATCGTGGGCCACGTAGATCGGCAGGTCTCCCATGATGCGGATGCCGCGGCTGCGAGCGTATTCGTGCAGGGCATTCCACTGATCGAAGAAGGCGAACTGCAGGAACTTCTGGCTGGCAATGGGCTGGGCCAAAGCCTTCCGCCAGCGGGCCATCCCTTGCGGTTCGCGTGCCCGGATATCGGGCTCCCAAGCCGTCCAGACCTTGCTCTGGTCGCGCTGTTTGAGCGCCATGAATAGCGCAAAATCGTCCAGCCAGGCAGCCTGGGAACCGCAGAAGGCATCGTAACGCGCGCGCTCCGCCGCAGGGGCGCCCTCAAAGAAGTGCGTTGCGGTCTGCGCCAGCGCCTGCATTTTCCATGGGATCACCTGGGCGAAGTCAACTTCGTCATCGGGAAACCTGGGATGGGGAGGATTCGCGGAAAGCTTCTCCAGGCTGATCAGCAGTGGGTTCCCGGCGGAGGAGGAGAAGCACTGGTAGGGGGAATCGCCGTATCCGGTGGGGCCCAGCGGCAGTACCTGCCATAGCGTCTGGCCGGCTTCCGAAAGGAAATCGACAAATTTAAATGCTTCGGGGCCAAGGTCACCAATGCCGTGGGGGCCAGGCAACGACGTGGGGTGCAGCAGAATACCGCTGGAACGGGGTAGACGCATGGTGTTGGTTTTAGCCTATCGCAGAACCACTCCACGCACGACACCGAAGAACAGGCAGTCTGGCAGGAGCTAGCGTAAAGAGCCATCGGTCGCGGCGCGGAAGATCACCTCCGCTACCTTTCCGGGGCCGGGCGCTGTTTCGCCGGCCTTCTGCATCGATTCCATGGAGCGGTCGCAGAAGCCGGTCTTGATTGGGCCCGGTTCCACAATCTTGACGCGACTATTGAATGGATGGAGTTCGAACTGTAGCGATTCGGAGAAGCTCTTCACCGCCCATTTTGTGCCGTGATACCGGCTGTAGAGCGGGAAGGTGACGCGGCTCCCCACAGCGGCCACGTTGATGATGGTGCCCGCGCGGCGTTCGTGAAAGTGCGGGAAGAAGGCGCGCACCACATGCATAAGGCCGAAGGCACTTGTGGCGAACTGGGGTGGTGAACTGGCGCTCAATCTGGCCAGGCTCAGACGCTTCAAACGGAGACACCAAGCCATAGCCAGCGTTGTTGGCCAAGGCGTCCAGGGGCGTCACCAACAGGTGCCCGGCGGCCCGCAGATCGGCGTTTTCGGGGGAGCAAAGCGTGGCAGGGACGTTCCACCCGCGGGCTTCAAAGTAGACCGCGGTGGCTCGCCCGGTCTTGTTCATACTGTCTCCTTTTCAACCCAAAGCTGCGAGACCATCAGGCCGAAGCGCGATTCGTGTTGCCGGGCCATCTCCAGGCCTGCGCCCGCGAGTAAATCCCGGTACGGCGGCAAGCGCCGGATGCCCAGGCCGGTGCTGCGCTGGAAGAACCAGTACATCACGCCCAGCCAGGCGGCTGCGTGCCAGCGCGCCAATCTCTGGGACGGCTGCTGAAACTCGCTCACTAACCACGTTCCGCCGGGGTCCATTGCAAGTCTGAGCCGGCGAACTATCTGGGCCAGATCCGCAGGCGAAAAGCAATCCAGGAAGAACTGCGTCACGATCAGATCGTACGTCCGGTCAGCGAACTGCCAGAGGCGCGCGTCGGCGTGATGGAACCGTACGCGGGGCCGGTCTTTGGCGCGAACCCGGGCTTGGGCCAGCGCTAGCATGCGGGGGCTGGCATCGATTACGTCCACGTGCGCATGGGCATTTACGGAGAGCAAGCGCGATAAAAATCGTCCATCGCCCTCACCCAGGATCAGTACCCGGCGCGCTCCGCGGGTAGCGTCCAGGTAGTGAAAGCGGCATCGTTCCAGAGACCGGCCAAACGCCAGATACTCCAACCATTGATAGTACGGTGCGATGTGGTCCGCGTTCATCGGAGGAACAGCACCGGTGTGAGTAAAGCGACGTCCACCAAAGTGCGGCGCAGTTCCAACGGAGCGCGGGGGGCGCCCCAATAAATCAATGCGCAGAACGCCGCACTGAGCCCGGCGGCCAGATACCAGGCTTGCTGGCCGTGCGCGAAACATAGCACCGCAAGGCCGGGCACCCAGACGAGATACCAGCGTCCCAGGAACCGGATTAAACCATTCGGTTGATGAGTCTTGCGGCTGCTGAGTTCGCGCGATTCCCATGTCTCGATGGCTACCAGGTTGGCCAGGCAAAGGGCGAAGAAAGCGCAGGCGGGCCAGATCAGGATCTTGGAAAGCTGTGTGGATCCACTCTCCGCCACCACGAACGTGCCTGCCGTGAACAGGAATGCGACGATAATTTCTTTGGGTAAAGCGAAGCGGCGGCCGTGGAAAAGCCCCAGGTAAACCCCCACCCCGAGCAACGGCGCCAGCCCGGCCATGAACACCGCGGGCCGGAGCCACAGGAAGATTACCAGGACGTCCACCGCCACGATGATGGCAAGTAATCCGGACAGTGCTCGAGCATGCCGCTGGTAGAAGCGGTGGCGTTGGGTATCGATGATGGAAGACGGATGGCGGATATCCAGCAAGCGATCGGCCATGTAGATTGCCCAGACCGTCAACCCCAGGGCCAGCCGGCCTGGTAAGCGCAACGGCAGACCGGTGGATTGGGCCAGGAAGCCTTGCCACAGAACCGCGATCATGGGTGCGTCCAGGCTTAAGACATTCCACCAGAGCCACGGGGGTGGCTGGCGGCTCATTCCACTCGGAACGTGTAAACCTTCTGCGGCAAAGGCACGGCCCCGGCGGTCTCAGTGCGGGGAGGCAGAAACACGTACTCGCCCTCGCCCTGCGAGAATTCCACCTGATAGTTGCGCCCGCCGAGCCGCTTGGCGGTGAACGGAAGCAACGTTTTCGGATCAGGCCCGTCGCCCGTTACGCGAATCTCACGAGCGCCTTTCTTCTTGCGAATCAGTACCAGGGAATAATCGGTGACGGCCACGCCATCGGGGGTGACGATCAGAAACGAGGCCGGATTCGGAGCGGCGTTCGGGCTTCTCGCGCCTGTAAAAGATCCTACCAGGCTTTTCTTGATCATGCCGGCTTTCTTCCAGGTGACGGCTTCCGGTACTAACTGCACCCATTGATCGCCTCGTTTTTCGTATACGCCGGGCTCCGAAACCGTGCTGGGCGGCGGAGCCTGCGGGGGTGCCTCAACCGGGGCTGCCGCCTCGGGTTTAGAGAGAGCATTCTCGGCCGGAGTTTGCACATCCAGGCCTGCGGGGCTGGGCCGGACCGGTGCTACGGGCGGCGGCATCCTGAGGGTAGGCGCGGTTCCGGCCGGTGTCACAACGGGCACGTTCGAAACCTGAGTTTGAAGCACATCCGGTTGCGGGCGTCCGCGAAATACGAAGTAACCGCCCAGCAGCGAGAGAACCGCCGCACCGACAACCGCCGGCATCAGGAACGATTTCTTCGGCGCTGGCTGGGCCTGAGGCACGAACACCGTGGGCACTTCCACCGCGACTGTGGGCATGGCATCAGTCGAGGTGCTGAAGCCGGTGGGCTGTGCCAGAAATGTGGTGGGTTTCAAGCGATCGAAATCGAATGCCTTGTCCACTGTAGAGATCGCCTGGCCCGCTGGAAGGGAGAATCGGGCTGCGGATTGTAACGCGTTGATGAACTCCGCGCAGCTTTGGAAGCGGTCCCCGGGGGCCTTGGCGAGGGACTTCATCACCACCGCTTCGACCGCCGGCGGGACGTTCGAGGTGAACCGCGCGAACGGCGGCGGAGTATCCTGAACGTGCCCGCGCATGATGGCGAACTCGCTGGTGTTATCGAACGGCAGGCGGCCGGAAATCAATTCGTAGAGGACCACACCCAGCGAATAGAGGTCCGCCCGGGCATCGGCTTCCTGCCCCGTTACCCGTTCCGGCGCGATATATTCCAAGGTGCCCACCATCAGCCCTTCGCGCGTTGTCCGCGACGTACCCAAGACGCGGGCGATTCCGAAATCCATCACCTTAATGCCGCCCCAAGGGGTCAACATAATGTTGGCGGGCTTGATATCGCGGTGCAGAATTCCGGCGTTGTGGGCGGGCTGGATACACTCCAGAATGTGGCAGCACAGGGAAACGGCGCGCTCCCAGGGCATGGCTCCGCCCTCCCGGATTACCTGATCCAAAGTGTGTCCCGCCACGAACTCCATCACCATGAAATAGTCGTCACCCTGGCGGAAGAAGTTGAAGAGCGTGGCGATCCCAGGGCTATTCAGCTTAGCCAGCGTGATGGCCTCGGTACGGAAACGTTCCACCAGCTCGGGCTGCCTGGCGATCTCCGGCCGCAATACCTTGATGGCGACTTCGCGCTCCACCATGGTGTCCAGCCCTTTGTAGACCGCGCCCATGCCGCCTTCGCCCAGCTTTTCCAGGATTTTGTATTGTCCAACGACTTCGCCGGTCATGTGGTCCTTGGCGCTTAAAAATTCACCTTATTGTAGCGCGAGGATATCAAATGGCGGGTTTCAAGACCTTCACGGACGAAGGCAATTGGAACCGCTCCGCGCTTGCGCCGCTGTTGCTCTCGCCTTCGTCGGAAAACATCTCGTACGTCTTCTCTCCATTGCGCTCGCGGTGCACCGCGAAGGGCCACTGGACGCCGCCGCCAATGTCGCGAAACTTCGAGTATTCCGTGATCTCTTCATGTTTTTCGCGCGTCACCGGGTCCCGCCGGAAGAAGACCTGGCGCAGCGGAAGCTTCGTGGTTTGATCGAAGTAAACCGTGGTGACGTCGTTATGGGCGTCCACCACATCCACTATTTCCACGGGCCGGTTTGACAGCACGTCCGCGCCCTTGGATTCGAAAATCATTCCGGGTTCTTTCAAGCGGATCCGCAGGATATAAAGAATGTCCCGCAGGGTGGTTTCCTTGTACCGCTGGAAGCGATCCGTGGAGATGGGGCGGGCTCCCCGGAAGGTGAGTTCGTAGGCGCCATCCGCCAAAAACAACACGCTGGATTCGGCTTTCTTGCCATAGTATTGGCGCTCCTCCAAGGCCAGCGTGGTGGCGGTATCCTTCACGCCGTTCAGGTAGCGGGTGTATAGCTTGGCGATAGACAAACCATTCAGTTCTTCCCGATAAAACGAATACGCGCGGCCGGATTCCACGCGATCCTGCATGTGGAGATATTGATCGCCGCCCAGAGCCGCCACGCACTGGTCCACCACCCGCTGGCCCTTTTCCTGACGGGTTTCAGCGTTTAAGGCGGACGTGGCCGCAAGGCACAAGCCCAGATAGAAAAAGTGCTTCATGGTTTCTTGCTAAGCTGGGCGGCGGTGAGGCCGGAGTTGACCCGGTACTGTTGGATTTTGACGTCGGCAAACTTCTTGCCGCCTTGCAGGATCGTAACTTGAAAGGGCACGCTCATACCATCGACGTCGCGCCAGTCCGCGAAGGTTTCCTCAATGTTCGACGGCCCGGCCATGCCTTCGCCTTCATAGGAAAGCTTCATTGGCTTGCCGGCCGCGTCCAATTGAAGACGGACCTGGTTCCCTTGCGCATCGGCGATTTCGAGCGTGTTGGCGTCCACGGCAGAGACGGTATGGCCGGATGAAGCCAGGCTTGACCACTGGCGGAAAAGTTCGCCTTGCACCTGCTTGATCACCGGCGGCGGAAGGGGTTGAGAACCCTGCGCGTTCGCCATCCAACCGGCGGTGCCATCATAGAAAACCGCCTGTTTCCCGAAGGGCAAATCAGTATCCTGGCGCAGCAGGGATGGTTCCAGAACATAATTGTGTTGCGTGGCTTTCATGGCTGAGCCACCAGTTTGGATGGCCACTTCCGCCACGGATTGAACGTCCTTCACCGCCGAAAG
>JBBQUE010000174.1:0-6505 GCA_038212805.1 Bryobacterales bacterium
GAACAGGGGGGCCGGCGCCAGGTCAAGACCAGAATGAGCGGCGGCGATAGCAAGCAGGGTTTCCAGATACTGCTCGCGGGATTGAGTCAGCTGAACAACTTCGCGGTCGACCGCTTGTTCGCGCGCCAGTTGAATCTGGGCGATAGCGAACCAGACCAGCGGGTGGAACCAGAGAGCGGCGCGGATGAGTTCCTCGAAGGCCATGGCCAGCCAATCGTGCCGGCGGACGTGGATCAGCTCATGGAACAAGATGGCATCGCTGGCGGCCCAGCGGGTGGGCAGTAGAATTACGGGACGCAGGAACCCGAAGGTGACAGGGCCGGGGATTTCGGTGGAAACGCGGATCTCGGCCTGGACGGGGATGGGCAGGGTGAGCGCTAGGGGTGTGGAACGGCGGCGGTACAGGTTCAGGCGGACGAGACCTAAGATAAACCAGGCCAGGCGAATGGCGGTGCCGGCGATCAGGATGCCCGTTGCGATTTCGGCCAGCGGGATGGGGGTCGCGGGGATGTTGGCGGCGGGGCGCAGGATGGTTGCCGGGCCGGTGACCGCGGACACTCCGTCGTGCGCAGGCTGCCACGGTTGGACGAAGGGGAGCGCCAGTGCGATGAGCAGCAGGGCCTGCCAGCAGCGCATGCGGATTTGGGGCGCGTAGGCGCGGATGGCGAACAGGACCGCGCCCCCACCCGCCAGCACAGCGGCCATTTGCAAACTGTAAGCGAACAGGTTGGCGAGGGTCATGATTTCCCCTTGCGCACGATGCGCGTGAGCTCTTCCAGATCGTGCGCGGTCAGCTTTTCATCGTCCACCAGGTGGGCCAGCAGGGGTTCAGCGGAGCCGTTGAATACGCGGTCAATAAACTCCCGGACCATGCCTTGGATCACCTGTTGCTTGGGCTTGGTGGGGCTGTAGAGGTGAGCTTTATCGTCCTGAGTTTTCCGAAGATACCCTTTGGTTTCGAGGATCTTCATCATCGTCATGACGGTGGTGTAGGCGATTTTGCGGTGTTCGAGCAGGGCTTCGTAGACGTCGCGGACCGTGGCGGGCTGGTCTCGCGGCCACACCACCTTCATGATTTCGAGTTCCTGCTCGGTAAGAATGTTGCTCCGGGGGCGCATACTAAGAAATTAGTACGAACGTTCTCGGATGTCAAGAGAAAAGATGCCAGGAAAGCGATCGAACTCCATCCGGGCCATAGTGTCGCTTATGACATTCTTGCTTGCGGTTACCAATCCAAAGCTTTTTGCCGCGGGCGATACCACCTTGCTTTCTTACGTGCCGGACTCGCGGGCATGGCCAGGGAAGTGGTTCCCGTCCACGGGGGTATTTCCGCGCTGGCCTCTCCCTATCGATACTTCGCCGCCCCCCAGCAAGCCAAGGCCAGCGCCACTACCAGATCGTCATGCGCCCGGCCCCCGCCCTGAAAGCTCTCATGGCCCGTATTTCCCACCGAAACCCGCATCCCCGCCAGTTCATCAAGCAACCGCCCGGATTCCCGCGCGCCCGCCGAGATCCGCAGCGTCCCCTGCTCAAATAGAACCTGCAACCCCTGCACCAAATCCCGCTTCGGAACCCGCCATTCCGTCCCGTTGCTGCCCCCTTTCTCCGCGCCCGTAATCACCACCGGTAAAATCTTGCAATCCAACCGTTCCTTCTTCAGGAAATCCCGTGTCGGCGCGCCCAGCCCGGTCGCGTCAATCACCAACTGGCAATGCTTTCCCAGCGCGGCCGATGTCGCCACATCCCGGATCCTTCCCACCACCTCGGTATAGTCCGTTCCCAAAGGCACCCGCTCCGCCCACACCGCTTGAAAGGAAATCTCCTCCTTCTGCTCATACGTCACCATGTTCCGCTCGCCCAGCCGCCGCACGCGCTCCACCACCACAATCGCGGTGTAATCGTTGCGCTGCCCGAAATCCACGCCAATCACGTAGCTCGATCCCAACGGCACAAACCGCGCCGCCAGATCTAGCGCCGGCACATCCGCCCGTAGCGCCGCCCGCAGCAGATCCATGCGGAATACAGCCTGTTCGGCATCCCCAAACTGGCACATGTAAAACTGCTTGAACGTCCGCTCCCCCATGGCCACCAGGTCTTCTTCCAGTTGCCTCTTCGAAATGCGCGGGCACTCCGTGGCGGGCACCGAAACCCGCGTCCACCGTTCGGAATCGTTCCAGGCGTCATAGAAGAACCCCCGCTGGCCGTTCGGAGTGCTCATCAGCCACACCGCTCCGTCGCAGGTAGTGGTCATGGGTTTAATCGCGAAGTAGTGGTCGTCATCCACCCATGAGGCTTCATCCACAATCAGCAGCGAGACCCGGCTGAATCCCAGGACGATAGAACCCTTCCCCGGCAGCCCCACAATCCGGCTCCCGTTAGGAAAGAGCAACGACACGCCATTCCTGCCATCCCCGCGCGGCTTGATACCCAGACGGCGGACAAACTCCGTCATCTTATACAGAAACTCACCGGATTGCCGTTCCGCGGGGCCCGCCACCAGAATCTCGCTGTTCATGTGAAAGTACGCCCGGTGCACCGCGAGAATACCCGTGATCGTCGATTTTCCCCACTGCCGGGTACAATTCAGAATCACCCGCCGCGCCGCTGGAGTCATCGCCAGAGAAAGCAGCTCGGCCTGCTTCGCGTCCGGTCTGAAACCCAACACGTCACGCGCAAACCCGAGTACGTCAATGGCATACTTTATATCCATACTCTCCTGAGCGATCAGCGAACCAGCGCGCGGCTCGGTAGTTTTGTAAGTCTTCCGAGCCGCGCACGTAAGTAAGCAGTTTACGGGCTTAATTAAACAATATTGCGTCTAGAGCGATCAAATCCGGACTCGTTCCAGAATATACTCAGTGGCGGCATACTGGGCTTGAATGATCCAGGAACGCCCTGCTCGCTTGCCGGACGGCTTCGGCCATAGCGTTAACCATGGTCTCCCGCGCCAAACCATCGGCCACCAGACTACGCGTCCTACGGAATGTCGGCTGCCCATGGCAAATGTCCGGATCTGCAACCACAAAACATCCAATCATTCGCTTCGCCGGTTCAGCAGGTAGGGTTTTTGGTTTAAGGCTCGCTCCGCCCTGATTATAGCGGGATCGCAAGGTCGCGACCGCCAGCAAGACCGCCAGCAAGACCGCCAGCAAGACCGCCAGCAGGGTGTGGACATGGGGTCCGATGGAGTCCTGACCCATCCGGTGCGGCCACCGCTTTGCCACTAACTGCCGGTCTGGTGTGAACTCCGCGCAACCATCTGCGGAATCACTGTCGGTCACTTTAGGTGCTACTTTTAGATTAGCGGTAATTGCCATCTCTGGTACGCTACGACTTGTAATCCAGCAACCACTGACGTGCATCATGCCCACGCGCAACGTCAACCTGACCGGTCATCTTGACCGCTTCATCGAGACCGGTATCACCTCCGGGCGATTCAGCAATACCAGCGAAGTCGTGCGTGAAGCCCTGCGCCTCCTCGAGCTGCGCGAGCAGGAAGACCAGGCCAAGATCGAATGGCTTCGCTCCGCTGCGAAACCGCTGCGAAACAGAGATTCGACGCCAACTTGCGAGGGGACTACACGGCACTGGGATCCGAAGAAGAGCTTGATGGGTTCCTTGAGCAGATTCACAAAGAGGTCTCCGTTGAGCTAGCCGCCGAGCGGACGGGTGCCTAAAAAGCGCTCTCCTCACTTTGATGTCACCGGCCCCGCCCGGCGCGACATCGCCGCCATCTTGAAACGGAGTAGCCGGGAATTCGGAATGGATGCGTCCATTCGCTACAGAGCCCTCATCCGCCAAGCCCTGACCGGTATACACGCCGACCCTCAGCGGCCAGTCTCGAACGAGCGCCCGGAAATCATTGATTCAAGGGGCTCGTACCTACCATCTGCAATTTAGCCGCAGCCGGGTAAGCGGCTAAGCAGTCAAGGAGCCAAGGCATTTTCTTCTCTATCGCCTCGGGCGGACGGCGTAATCGAAGTGGCTCGCGTCCTGGATGATGTTCGCGATCTAACCCGGCATCTTCCTGACGGCTACCGGCGCGCCGTAGAGTAAGATCAACCGTGAAAAAGCGACCCCCGGGGATGTGCCTCACAAGTGCAGCCATTTGGCATGCGCGGACCTCATATCTTCAAGCATCGAACAGACTTCGAACCGCAAGCTCTTCCGGCAGCACGCTGCACACGATCCAGGCCGCAAGATTGTAATGCTTGGTCAGGTCGCCTTCCGTTACCGACACCCTTCTCCGCTTGGGGTCAACCACCCAAAAACTGGCGCAGCCGTTCTCCAGGCAAATGGACATCTTGTCGTTGATTTCGTCCACCGTGTTGCTTGGCGACAACACTTCCACCACCAAATCGGGAGCGCCCGTCAGGTACTCATCTTCGCCGATGGAATCCGCGCGAAGAGCAGTCACGAAGCCGACGTCGGCCCTCCAGAGTTCGTGCTCCGGCAGCGGTCGAAATGCCATCTCCATCCTGACGACGCCTTTCCCGCTGAGCATTGCCTTCAGTAGCATTTGTATGCGGTCCTGGATCTGTTCGTGCCCCCACTTTGGAAACGCCATCGTCACCACCTCACCGTGATGTAGTTCGTTGTAGCCGGTTGCCGGTTCCGGGATTTCCAGGAATTCAGCGACGGTCATCAATGCAGTTTGCGTGGCACCCATGGAGGCTCCTTTCTAAATGCTATCAACTCTGGTACCGTCACCGCCGGGCCCTTCTAGACACGCATCAATTATGTAGCGCCGTTTCGAGACGCTGAACTCCGCCTCATCGCCGGGTCGTATTCCGGCCCTGGAGTTTTTACATTTGATGGAGAAGAAATCTGCGTTTTCAGGCACTGACATGTGGAACAGGCCATTGGCTTGTTTCGCCGGATCCTATCCCGGCCTCTTACCCCGAATGTTCCGGGATCACCAAGCCGTTATTTTCTACGATTGTGGTCATGATGCCATCCTGCCTGCCATGAGTGTAAAGTGATCCTGGTCCCTGTCAGTCCTGGGATCGAGGCGGGCCTGTTTCCGTCAAACATGCCAAACTATTAGCATATGCAAATCACCATCGAACTTCCGGAGCGGCTGGTCGATACACTGGAAACACGGGCCCGCGAGTTGCATTCCTCGCTTCAGCAACTTGCCATTCAGGCCATCGAAAGAGATCTCGCATGGGTCGGAAACGAAGCAGGTGGGCAACGAAGGGTAGCCCTGCCCCTCGTCCGATCCAAGGAACCGGGATCGCTCCGTTCCATGACGAACGCCGAAATTGATAGCCTCCTTGGCAATTGACGGCTGGTTACCCGACGTCAATGTCTGGGTGGTCCTTTCGTCGGATCGCCATCAGCATCACCGCTTGGCCCTCGAATGGCTAGGTGCCACTCAATCTCCGATCTACTTCTGCCGAGTCACGCAAATGGCTTTTCTTCGGCTCCTTACAAATCCGCGCGTGATGGGTGCCGACCTCCTCGTTCCCGGCGAGGATATCTCTGCATACCAGAATCTATGCGCCGACGACAGAATACGCTTTGCCCAGGAACTGAATAATACAGAAAGCCTCTGGCTCTCTCTGATGAGCGTCGCTGCGGCGAACGGCAGCGTGTGGACGGACGCCTGGCTCGCTGCGTTCGCGCTTTCCCATCACTATAAACTCGTCTCGTTCGATGCAGGCATGCGCCGCTGGCCAAAGCTGGAGGCGGAAATCCTCGGATCATAGTGGCAGTGGATGCTGAACGGTTTTGGGGAAACAGTGCTCCCACCCGTTTTCGACCACCCCTCCGTCACCGTCGCGGCTACCATGGAACTGAATCTGCGAAAATCGAGCAAACTTCCTTGCTTAGGGTACTTTGGGTACAATCATATTTGCTCGCAGTGTGTGGATCTCCGCAAACGATGCCCCGTATCTTCGACAACATCGACCAGCAGCTTCTGCCGACACTCAAGACCACTCTATGCGTCTCGCATCGGGCTGATTTTTGCGTTGGGTACTTCAATCTCCGCGGATGGCGGCAACTCGACGGGCATATTGAGCCGTGGGCTGGTGGGGAAGGAGGTTGCTGCCGGCTGCTCGTCGGCATGCAGACCCTCCCCCAGCAAGAACTTGCCGAAGCCTACGCGATCATTAAACAGGACGGGGATCTTGACCAGCAGACCGCCGTCCGGCTGAAGAAATCGCTTGCCAGCCACTTTCGCGATCAATTGATGTTGGGTGCGCCGACCGACGCGGACGAGGCGGGTCTGCGCAGGCTTGCGGCGCAAATTCGCGGTGGCAAGGTGGTCGTCAAGCTGCACCTTCGCCATCCGCTACACGCGAAACCATACCTCCTCTTCCGGCACGATCCGGTCAGCCCGACGATCGGCTTCCTCGGCAGCAGCAATCTAACGTTTGCGGGACTTTCCAAACAGGGCGAACTGAACGTCGATGTCACGGACCACGACGCCTGCGACAAGCTGACAAGATGGTTCGACGACCGCTGGACAGACCGCTGCTGCATCGACATCTCGAAAGAG
>JBBQUE010000175.1:0-6500 GCA_038212805.1 Bryobacterales bacterium
TCAACCGGTCCAACGCCCAGAACTCCACCGGCCCTAAATCCGCCGAAGGCAAAAGCAAATCTTCCCTGAACGCCCTACGCCACGGCCTTACCAGCCAAGTCGTCGTCATGCCCACCGAAGACCTGATCGCCTACCTGGACCACACCGGATCCTTCCACACCGAATATTCACCAGTAGGCCCCACCGAAACCCACCTTACCCAAACTCTAGCCGACTGCGCCTGGCGTCTCAACCGTGCCCGAGCCCTGGAAAACAACCTCCTCACCATTGGCCTCGCCTCCCAAGCAAGCCGCCAATACCAGGAGAACCACCACGAAATCCAGGACGCCTTAGCCACCGCCGCCGGCATCGAAGCCCGCACCCGCCAACTCGCCATGCTCTCCCTGCACGACTCCCGCCTTACCCGCCAGTTCGATAAAACCCTCACCCTGCTCAAATCCCTCCAAGCCGAGCGCCAAACCCGCCACCAGGCCGACCTCGAAATCGCCGCCTGCCTCCTCCAACTCCATGAAACCGAGACCACTTCCCCCTACGACCCTACTCAAGATGGCTTCGTTTTTTCAACCCACGAAATCGAAACCTACCTCTTTCGCAAAACCCGCAAATCCAGGGCCTTCCACGCCGGCCACACCCGCGCCGCTTAACCTAAGAGTGCAATTATTTATCCCACAAATTTAGAAATCCCAGAGCCAGGTTTATCCCGGCGCACCGCTCCTCAGGTAGCGGTTTCAACAATGGAAAGAGTGTTTCTTGAGAAGTCCTAGGCCGGCTTGGCGCGCCCGCCGCATCGCTGGCGCAACCATCCGCGCCACGTTGTGGGATCAGTGGTTTCCGGGCCTGATAGGGCAGGCGGTTTCGCCTGTCCGGCCTTTCACCACGGGCTACTAAGCCCGCTTAGCTCGCCCGCCGCGGCTTTTCTTGGCGGCCGCTTCCTCGGCGTTGGTGCCGTCCAGATCTCCGGCCGTGGGTGCCACGGACGCCAACACTTCTTTGAACAACTCGGCCTTCTTCAGGTCTTTCTTGGTGGGCGGAGCTTGTTCAAAGCGATAGTCATGATCGTTGTAACAGGTCCGGCAGCGGACCTTGGCGGCCTTTCCCTCCACAATGGAAACAATCGAGTGGTTGGTCAGGCGGCGGCACTTGATGCAGTAGTCGTCGATGACGTCGCCAAGACGTTGTTCGAATATGTAGGGCTTAGCCGGTTCGCTCATAACTCATATATAGTATGCAACATAAAGTATGCACCAAGGTTCAGGCAGCCTGCGCCTAGGATTATCCAGAGAGTGTCCAGGCGGGTGCGGACGCTCAAGAAAAAGCTGATAGTTGCAAGTGCGATGGGGATGGGTCCGGTGAGCGCGTCACGGCCCAGAGGCACGCAGGCGGAAAGCAGCAGCCCGGCTCCGCACAGGATGACGGCGCGCACCAGGGATTTGGCGCGCGGGTGGGTGGCGCGGGTACCCAGGAAGCGAATCAGCAGGATGACCAGGAAGGCCGGAGTCACCATGGCCAGCCAGCCGGCGCAGGCCCCGGGCACTCCGGCGGCCAGATAACCTACGCTGACGACGTAGTTGCCAACGGGGCCGGGTCCCATGCGTCCGGCGGCGACGGCGGTGTTGAGTTGGTGGTCCGTTAACAGATGGTAGCGGAGGACCAGATCGGCCCGGATGATGGGCAGGGAAGCCAGTCCGCTGAATGACGTCAGGGTGGCTTTGAGCAACAGAAGGTAGAGAACCAGGACGTTCATTCGGAGTTCCAGAACACGCCCACGGCGGCGGCCAACACGAGCGTGTAAAGCGGCGACAGACCGGCGAGCGAGGCCAGGAACGCGCCCACTACAATCGCGATGGGAAGGCGGATGCGGCTGGGGGTGATCTGGGAAGACGCCAGCTTCAATCCCAGCGCTATGGTGATTCCCACGGCGGCGGCGATCATGCCCTTGACAGTAGCGCCCAGCCACGGAATTTGGTCACCGGCTTCACAAACCAACGTAAGCCAGACCACCAGAATGCTGGAGGGGATACTGACGGCGAGCACTCCGGCGATCGCGCCAACCATGCCCAGGGCGTACCAGCCGGTAGCGGCGCAGAAGGCCAGCATGTTGGTGCCGGGCGTGACGCGGGCCAAGGCGTAGGCCAAACCGAATTGCTCAGGCGTCAGCCAACCGCGGCGGCGTAGTTCCTGTTGCAGGGCGGCCACTGTTGGTTCTCCTCCTCCCACCGTGCTGCTGCCGATGCGGAGGAAAACCAGGGCGAGTTGTGCAAGGCTCGGCATGGCGGATCAGCGGCTAGCAACTAGTTTCCGGCTCGCAATTCCTTCCGTTACCGTCGCGCCCCGGATGAAGTCCAGTGCTGTCAACGAGCCCTTCCGAGCCACGAGCGTGAGCCAGTCGGTCTTCTCGTCGCAACGTGGAATCAATCACTGGCGGATCACTTTCAGGGGAGTGGGTCCTTGTGCGGGAAAACGGAGTTTTGCGCCGGCAAGGAGCCAGGCAGCGCGAAAACGAGTATGTTGCCGCCGGAAGCAATGGCCACGTACTGGCGGCCTTTTAACTGATATGTCATGGGGGATGCCTTCCACTGCTGGTTGGTGGGAAAACGCCACAGGGGCTGGCCGGTCCGCGCGTTCATGGCGGTGAAATTGCCGCCGTCTTCGCCAAAGAAAAGCAGCCCGCTGGCCAGCGTGAGAATACCACCCCAGGAGTTGCCAGGGCCGGTCTGGGGATGTTCCCAGACGATGCGGCCGGTCTGGAGATCCAGCGCTCGCAGGACCTTGGTTCCGGCTTCCGGCGCGTCCTCGGTGGTTCCGTTATAGAAGGATTCGCCGACTTTCCACGTCCCCTCCGTCTTCTTGTAGACATTGCACTTTTCGAGGGTCTGAACGTAAAACATCCCGGTATCGGGGTTATAGGCGGAGGAGAACCAGTTAGTTGCGCCTTCGACAGCGGGGCAAGCCGTTACCCCCGCGACCGTGGGGATAGCGGATGGATTGACGACCGGGCGTCCGTTTGGGGCGATTTCCTTGGCCCATGTGAGTTTGTTGACGAACGGCGTGGCGTGCAGTAACTGGCCGGTGGCGCGGTCCAGCACGTAGAAGAATCCGTTGCGATTGGCCTGGGCCAGCAGTTTACGGGGCTGGCCCTGCCAATCGGCGTCAATCAGCATGGCGGTCTGCTGAGCGTCCCAATCGTGCAGGTCGTGCGGGGTGTATTGAAAAAACCAAACCAGCTCGCCGGTTTGGGGCCGGAAGGCCAGGACAGAATCGGAGTAGAGATTATCACCGGGACGCTTATCGCCGTTGTAGTCCGGGCAAGGGTTGCCGGTGGTCCAGTAGAGCAGGTCGAGTTGCGGATCGTAGGTTCCCGTCAGCCAGGTGGTGGCGCAATCGTGCAGGCCGGGGGTGGTCCAGAAGCGCCAGACGCGCTCCCCGGTTGAAACCCGGTAGGCGGCCAGGAATCCGCGGACGCCCTCGTCGCCTCCCGATGTTCCTGAAATGACCAGATCGCCGACCACCAGCGGCGCGGAGGTGGCCCCGTAGTTCTGGCGGTAGTCCGCCATGGCAATATCCCAGAGCAGCGCTCCGGTATGCCGGTTGAGCGCGATCAGGTGCGCGTGGTCGGTAACCATCAGGACGCGGTCGCCGTGAATCGCGACACCCCGGTTAATGCCACCGGCGGCGTCTCCCGCCAGTCCCTTGGTGGGGGCACGGCGGTACTGCCAGAGCTGGCGGCCGTTGGTGGCATCGAGCGCGTCAACCTGATTGACGGTGGTGACGTACATGATTCCCTCCACCACCACGGGCGTGACTTGGAGCCGCTGCGCGCCGGCGACACCGTAGATCCAGTCCATGCGGAGTTGCGCCACGTTGGCCGGAGTGATCTGATTCAGCGGACTGTGGCGGTTGCCACTGGGGCTTCCATGATAGGTGGGCCAGCCTCGGTCCCCCGGTGCGGGAGCCGGAGGTTGATACACAACAGTCTGCGGACCACGGGGGTGAAAGGTGCGCAGGTGGGAAATCAGCGCCTTGGTCTGGGCCGGATCCAGAGCAATGCCGGGCATCCCTGCGCCCGGGATGCCTTGGTGGATCAGATCGCCCAGTTCGCCATCGGGACGCAGGGGGAGGCGGGACAGGATGGAAGGTCCGCGTTCACCGCCAGCGGCGTTGGCGCCATGGCAGAAAGCGCAACGGGTACGGAATATGGCCGCTCCCTCTTCCGCGGAAGCCTGCGCTGAAGCAAGGGAAGCGGCCCACAGAATTAGGAACAGGATCAGGGGCATGCGCCCTTAATTTTAGAACATATTCCAAAGGAATTGGTTATACACTTCGTGATGGTATTGCACTTCAGGTGCCTTTACGTAAGTGCCCAGCAAGCGGGCGCAACGATCGGCTGAGGCCTGCTTCAGATCGGCGTACCGGGCTTTGACGTCCGCGCCCAGCAGTTCGGTGGTCCATTCGGCGTTGCGGAAGTTGGCAAGCGCATCGTAGATGTTGTCCGGGAGATAACGCTCCGCCGTCCGGATGTTGTCCACACTCTTGTCCAGTGTGCCGTCCAGGCCGGTTTTGAACACCGATAGCAGAACCATGTACGGGTTCGCATCCGGAGCGACGGAGCGGACTTCAACCCGGGCGCTCCGGTGGTTACCGATCGGGATGCGGACCATGGAGCCGCGATCGACAGCCGAAGCCTTGATCTGGTTAGGTGCTTCGAAGTGCGGATCGAGGCGGCGGTAGGCGTTCACGCTGGCGTTGAGCAGCAGGCAGATATCATTGCCGTGTGAGAGAATCTTGTCGACGAATTCCCAGGCCATCGGGCTCATCTTTTCCAAGCCGTTGGGATCCCAGAACAGATTCACACCGTCCTTGGTGATGGACACGTTAGTATGCATTCCATTGCCATTCACGCCTACCACGGGCTTGGGCAGGAACGATGCGGTTAGGCCCATCTTGGTGGCCACCTGGCGGCAGATCAGCTTGTAGATCTGGATCTGATCGGCGGCAGCCACTACCTCGCCGTAACTGTAATTGATTTCGAACTGGGACGGCGCAACCTCGGGGTGGTCCTTCTCATTCTGGAAACCCATGGCACGCTGAACGTCCGCGGCGGTATCGATGAACAGGCGCAGGGCATCGCCGGGCAGCGAGTGATAGTAGCCGCCGGTATTGACGTATTCGAACTTGCCGGTCTCGTTATAGTGGCGCTCGGCGTCCACGCCCTTGAATAGGAACCCTTCGATTTCGTTGGCCGCGTTGAGGGTGTAACCCTTCTTGGCGTGCAGGTCTTGCGCGTATTTCTTGAGCACGCCCCGGATATCGGCGGAATAGGGCGAGCCATCTTTGTCGATCACTTCACCGAACACCATAACCTTGCCAGCGCCGAAAACGTCGGACGGGCCCCAGTAGAAAGAGCTCCAATCCATACCCAGGCGCAGGTCGCTTTCGCGCTGGGCCGTGAAGCCGCGGATAGAAGAACCGTCGAAGGTGAGGTTATCGTAGCTGCCGATCAGGAACTTCTTGTCGTAGTCGAGCATGTGCAGGCGGCCTTCAAGGTCGCTGAAGAGCACGGTGACGGCTTTGATCCGCTTCTCGTCGGTGAGGTACTTGAGGCGCTCCTCTTTTATGGTGTCGGCCGGAACTCGGCTCATGCGCTGGTGCTTGGCGTGTAGGTTGAGCTCTTCCAGTTCGGTGTACGAAAGAGTCAGGTAGTCATGTAGGTCGGTTGGCATCGATCTCCTGGAAATGATTAACCCACCATTATCCAACAGGAAGTGGTGGGTACCGCAAGTTTGGCAAAAAACGAAAGGTATCGATTTATTGCATGACGATCATCAAAACAATTGATGACCGCGCCGATTTACCTCTTGCCAGGAAGCAGGCGGAGGGCTGCCTGCACGCGGCTGTTCTTATGTCCGTATGCGAAGTACACCACCATGCCGATCCCGAGCCAGACGATCAACCGGGCCCAGTTGATCCAGCCCAGCTTATACATCATGTAGCCGTTGAAAAGCACGCCCAGAATGGGCACGAAAGGCACCAGGGGCGTCCTGAACGGACGTGGCTGATCCGGATTCGTATGGCGCAGAACGACGATGGCGATGCATACGATCACAAACGCCAGCAGGGTGCCGATATTTACCATCTTGCCGATATCGTCAATGGGGGTTACGCTTCCCACGATTCCGGCGAGAAGGCCGACCAGGATGGTGTTCTTCCAGGGCGTGCGGAATTTGGGATGAATGGCGGCGAAGAAGCTCTTCGGCAGAAGTCCGTCGTTGGCCATCGAATACAGCACGCGCGTCTGGCCAAGAAGCATGACCAACATGACGCTGGTGAGTCCCGCAAGGGCACCCACCGTAATCACGTGGGAGGCCGTTGTCAGGCCGCGATCCATGAACGCCCGGGCGATGGGCGCTTCGATATTGACCTCGCGCCAAGGCACCATGCCGGTTAAAACCGCGGCTACCGCTATGTAAAGCACGGTGCAGATGAGCAGCGAGAGGATGATG